>NZ_RSCK01000004.1:153699-217170 GCF_003991895.1 Chroococcidiopsis cubana SAG 39.79 | reverse complement strand
GCTGAGACTATTGTGTGTGTATTTTGAGCATAGGTCTCAGTTTTCTTTTTGGCTAGTTTTTCTCATCGAACTCACGTTGTACAATGCGGTTGTCAGCCATCCCGTGACTGTGAGTTGAGGAGAGAATATTTGCAAGTCGCATGGCGACTTGCAAATACATTTCAATTCAATGAATTGCTGCAAATCCAGCTTTTTCAACAATTTGCTGTCCTTCGTGGGAGAGTAACAAGTTGGTGTAAGCAACTCCTGCTTGTTCGTCGGGAGTGCGGTCGCGGCGAATGACGATAAATAGACGGCGAGTAATGGGATAAGAACCATCGCGCAAGGCAGCAACATTGACGCGCTCGCCTGCAACAGGGGAGACGTAATCTTTAGAACTACCTCTAGCTATGCCCAACAGATGAATCGATCGCTGTCCGACAGCAATAGAAGCCGAACTGTAAGAGATTGCCCCAGGGGTAGCAGTAACTCTTCGCATGGCTGTGGTGTAGTCGCGCACGATCTTGACATTACGACCCAAATTGTTGACGCGATCGCTCAGCAATAATTTGAGCGAAGCGTGAACCTTGGGGTCTTGAGAAATAGGCGCGATCGCTCGATTGGGTCCCCCTAGCTGTTTCCAGTTAGTCACTTTGCCCAAGAAAATATCTTGAAGTTGTTTCACCGACAGTCCAGGTAAGGGAACGTTGCGGTGGGTAAAAAATACAATGCCATCAATTGCCACTGGCACTTGTTGCAGAGTAAAGTTACGTTCTTTAGCTTTGCGATACTCTGCATCTGACACGGAGCGACCATTTTGAGCAAAACTGAGTTCGCCATCAAGCAACATACCGATCCCGGTACTACAACCCGGCGGAACGTTAACAGGTGGTTCGGTATAGCGTAGATGGAAATTTGGACGCACTTTGGCAATACTAGAGTGCATTCCGTGGGCAGTCATAGCAGCAAAACAGGTTGCGCCGCCATAATTAAACACACCTGTAGGAACGTTAGGAACATCTTGCATCGACGCATAGGTTTGAATATCCGCTGTATTGGATGCTATTGCTGGAGGCTGTTTTCCTAGCGGTTGCTGTGTGGGCGTAACAACTGCACTCGGTTTATCTTTCAAAGTAGCAGTTGTATGACTTCTGTAGAACCAGTACATCCCACCCGTTCCCAACAATAACGCAATCAGCGGTATGACCGACCAGGGAAAAGCAGACGAGTTTTTAGTTTGAGAATTTTTGGCAGATTCGGGAAAACTGCGGTTAAGAGTGGAGTGGCAACGCTGACAGCGATCGGCATTACTAGGATTATCATCGTAACCACAGACACGGCAAATGATTTTAGTTTGATGAACTTTCATAAAAAAGGTGGTGCGTGGTTCACAAGTCACAAGTTACTGACAACCTTGTAGAGACGTTACATGTAACGTCTCTACACTGATAACTGATAACTGATAACTGATAACTGATAACTGACTGACATCTAGTGGCGAATTCTTTCTCGTTCTCCCGATTCTAAACCGTTGTTACTGCGTCGCTTGCGACCGAGTACGCTTAAGGAAATTAAGCGGTAGAGCAAAATTGTCCCTAAACCCCAAATGCCGTTGAGAATTAAGGCTGTAGCAATACCGTTGGGTTGCCAGCCACCACCGACAGGTTCGCCTCTTAGGGGCATGACAATAAACCAGTTAACAAGACTAGGTGCGATCGCGCCAAATAGCAGTGTTGTCCCCCAAATTCCCAACCCTTGTCGAAAAAAGGAAACGAATAAGACTAATACAATCCCCCAAACACCGCCCCAAAAAGCAAGAGACCAGACGCGAGGAATGCCGAACGGTTGTGTTGATTTGATCGCATAAGCTGTTAACTTAGCAGGTGCAAAACCAATACTATGTAACAACAATAGTGCTAATTGATGAAATAGTAAAACTGATAAAAATCCAGCCACAAAAGCGAGAATCAAACGAGGTAAAGGATGATTTTGCGACATAATGTAAAGCACCTAATTTTATTTGTGTAAATTTTATAGGGAGCAGTTATCACTGACCAGTGACCAGTGACCAGTGACCACCGACTCCCGATTCCCGACTTACGACTTACGACTTCTTTGCCTCATTCCTCACCGAATCGGTACATAACCCGCTCGATCGACGAGTTTTTGACCTTCTGTGGATAGCAGCAGGTTAGCGTAAGCTCTTCCAGCCACTTCATCTAAACTGCCATCCTCGCGATAAACTACGAAGATCCGGCGAATCAGTGGATAGGAACCATCAAGCAGGGCTTGCTGGTTCACCGTACCATCGGGAGCGGCTGCTGGAACGTAGTTACGCGATCGCCCCTTTGCCAAACTGAGTGGCTCAACTGTCTGTTGACCGACTACTAAAGCCTGAGCGCCGTAGCCGATGCCTCCCGGTATTGCAGCAACTTTGCGAATTGCACTAGTAGTATCGCGGACAATTTGTACATTTTTACCAAACCGCCGTTGGGAACTCGGCATTCCTTGCAACAGAAAACTCGTAGACGCTTTCGCATCGGGGTCTTGACTGACGGGAACAATTGGTAGATTCGATCCTCCCAGTTGTCGCCAATTCGTAATTTTGCCACTGTAAATCTCTTGGATTTGACCCAAGGATATACCAGATAACTTCACCCCAGGATGGCTGTAGAAGGCAATACCTCCTAGCGCTACGGGAACTTGTTTGAGGGTGTAACCGCGCGATCGCACTATATTGTATTCCGATTGCTGAATGGGTCGAAAGGATTCGGAGAAACTAATTTCTCCATTAGCCGTCATTTCGATGCCCTTGCCAGAATCGGGCGAGACGTTGAGCGGATCGGTATAAAGCAGGCGAAATTTTGGATGGGCGCGGGTAATTTCACTTTGTATATTCTTGGCACGTAAGGCAGCTGAAGCCATAGCGCCGCCATAGAGGAAAACTCCTTCAGGAACATCAGGGACATCCCGCAAGGAGTTATAGAGCTGCCATTCTCTCGGGAAATCAGCTTGAGATGTTAGTGGTTGGGATGAGGGAGGCGTTGGCGGTTGACTGTTCCGCCAGAGAACAAATAACCCTAGTGTGACTAATAGCAGTCCTGCTAAAGGTATGACTGACCAGGGAATGCTATTACGCCTCGATAGAGAATCGCGATCGCCCCCATCAGCAGATTGACTACGGAGGCGAGAGTTACAATTCAAACAGTGGTTAGCTGTAAAAGGGTTATCGTCGTAACCGCATTGAGGACAGACAATTCGACGATTAGAACTGATTTGATTCATGAGGTTTCCCAATTTGTGAGGGATCGATCTTAATAGAGTAGACAACTACTTAGTTAAGAACGATACATTATCCTCCTTGGGTAAACTGTCCGATAATACTCGGTAAGGCTTGGCAGAAGAAAAAACCGAAAAACACGACTGAGAGTAAAACAATCGCCTCTCGCCATAGCGGCGATCGCAATTCGGCAGGGAGAAATTTGCGATTGACATAGAGAGCGTGCAAACCTAGAAAGACAAAATTTAAGCCAGCAATGTTCGCACTCAGGAGAATTAAGAAAAAGGGCTTGATCCCTGATAAGAGAATAAAAACTCCCCACAGAGTAAACAAAGAGAGGATGCTGTAGTAAACAAAACGAATATCTCCCCCTCGCCAAGCGCGAATGTGGCTGCTGCCCGACCACACCATATCTGTCACCATACGCGCAAAAACATCAGTAATGCCAAGTTGGGTACTGTAGAGAATCCAAAAGCCTACCAACAGAGTAATAAACCACATAATGCTAGTGGTATCTTCCCGCGATAGGTATTGAGCTTGATAGACGGCGATCGCAAATTGGTTGTCAAAGCGAGTTCCAGGCGGAATAAACTGCAAAGTCAACAAGGCTGGCAGTCCCATTCCTAAGAAACATCCCAGCACCCACACACCATATTGGTCGGTAATGGCATACTTCCACCATTCACGCCAACGCTTCTTGTTTTCGGTGGTTAAGGGAAAGACTTTACCCGTGGGAGTCAGAGACATACGGCGACCGCCAATCAGTGCCGGAATGTATCCCACTACGCCTCCCATGCCCAATCCCTTATCGCGAAACCAGTTACTCAGCGTTCCATTTAAGACTCCTCCCGCACCAGCAAAAGCCGCAAAGCCTCCCACTTTCAGCCAATCAACATTAGGGGGAATCGTGCCGAAGCGGAGAAAACCCATTGCCGCTCGACCCCACGTCTCGGGTGCAGTAAAACCCAGGGCAATGACAACTAAGAACAGGAGGATTGCCCCAACAAAAAACCATTGCACGACTTCCATCGTCCGCTCAATTTTGGCTCCAAAAGCAACGATCGCCACTGTAGATAGGAACCAGAATAAACCAAATGCTTTAATCGTTTCTGCGTGTTCCGGTCCAGGAATATCGCCGACAAACATCGCAGTCAGAGCCGTAGCCGCCGAAGAAGCCCACCCAGGCCATCCTAGTTGCAAAAACGCTAGGACAGAATAAAAAATTGCCCAGAAGCGGGGTCCTGGTTTAGTCCGCATAAAACCTGTATAAATTGGTTCGCCCGTATACAGGGTGTAGCGGATAAACTCCATGTTCATGAGGACTTGGAGAATAATCGAAGTCGTGGCAATCCACAACATAAAACCACCGTACTGAGCCGTCACCGCTGGACCCAGCAGCCATTCGCCGCTACCAATCGAAGTCCCCAAGAGAATTGCTCCAGGTCCAATCAGAGCGATCGCATTATTAAAACTAAATGGCGGCGGTGCAGGGAGATCGGCAACTTCCCAGGGTGGAAGTTCGCCCGCCGAGATTTTAGAACGAGTGGCGATTGCCTCAGTTCCTCTTTCAGTTGCGGTTGGAGCGATCGCTCTATAGATAACCCCTGAGGTATCCACTACATTTGGCTCCGCCTCCTCCGAAGAGCGCCATCCTAAAATTCGCAATCCCAGATAAACTAAATAGCCGACAACGATCCCGGCAGCCAACCAGCCATACAAACCCAACCAGAAAGTGGCATCAGCCAGAATTTGTATTCCGTTGCGAACGAGCGTAATGATAAAACCCAGTACCAAGACTGCCGTAGCTACATATATGGCATACTTGGTAGCTGGGTCGCGTACTTTATCCATAAGCAGCCACAAATAGCTACACAATCCTCTTAATATATCTGGATTGCTAGCAGATAGAAGTTAAATCTAGTTAAAAGTGAGTGGAGAGAATTCGGAATTCGGAATTGGTGATTTGGTAATGGGTAATTGGTAGTTGGTAAAATTCTTCTTCCTTGTCCCCCTTCGCCCCCTAATCCCCACTCCCTTCGGTCGTGGGGAAGAGCGAGTTCCCCCTTGTCCCCCTTGTCCCGACTCCCTAACCCCTAATCGCATTAATTGCACTTTTAGCAACACCAGCGATCGCGGAGTCAGTAGCTTTTGGTAGGTGGTAGTATTTTCCTCCCGCAGTTTGAGCTAGTTCTTTAGCAAAACCTGTAGAGATAAATTTATTTTCAGTATCGATGACTAACAGCTGTATTCCCAATCCGCGAATTCTAGCGGCGATTTCCAGTAGTTCTTTCTTGATATCGGGCTTTTCTCCCTCTGGTAAAGGTTCGCCTAGCGATCGCGCCAAAGGTATATTTCCTCGACCGTCGGTAATTGCCACAACGACCACTTGTCCGATATCTCCCGCCATTTGAGCATTCATACCCACCCGTACCGCTTGTGTTAAACCATGCGCTAGAGGCGAACCGCCACCACAAGGCAACAACTCCAATCGTTTACGCGCCAAAGCGATCGAACGGGTAGGAGGCAACAACACCTCTGCCTGTTCGCCACGAAACGGGATCAACGCCACTTGGTCGCGATTTTCATACGCTTCTGTCAAGAGTTGAAAAACTGCCCCCTTAGCTGATTGCATCCGATTCAACGCCATCGAGCCAGAAGCATCAACCACAAACACGATCAATGCTCCCGCTTTGCGGACGAGTCGCTTCGAGCGGATATCTCCCTGCTCGACAAAAACTCTTTTTTGTGGGTAATTGGTAATTGGTAATTGGTAATTGGTAGTTGGTAGTTGCTCCCTTGTCTCCCTTGTCTCCCTTGTCTCCCTTGTCTCCCTTGTCTCCCTTGTCTCCCTTGTCTCCCTTGTCTCCCTTGTCTCTACTCCCTGCACTCCCAGGCTCCCTGCTCCCTGCCTCTCCCGCCGTGCCTTCTGATAAGGTGCAGCTGCTCTTAACGTGGCATCTACTGCAATTCGTCGCACGGGACCTTTGGGTAACATCGGTTTGACGTATCGTCCCCGATCTTCGGAGAAAATTAAACTGCGACTGCCGGACTTCCCCCGCCGCTGTGCCATCTGTGCGAAATAAAGCACGCTGTCGTCGAGAATTACACCTTCGGCATCAAAGACAAATTCTTCAGGAATGTTGGGCGGTGTTTGCTCGTTTTCAGGTTCTTCCTGTTCGTCCTTCTCTTCCTGCTCCTCCTGTTCCTGGTTAGACTCATCTTCGGGTTCGTCTTGGTTTTGGGGTGGTGGAGGTGGTGGGGGTGGTTCTTCGGGTGGAGTTTGTACGACTGTTGCTCTCGGGACGATGACTAATTCTACGGCGCGACGAAGATCTTCGGCTGTAACTGTGGTTCTGCCTTCTAAAGCGGCGGCGGCTTTGGCGACTCGCACGGCGTAGAGTTCGGCGCGGTGTCCCTGGACTCTAGCGCGTACCGCTTCATCGACTAAATAGGCAATTTGCTCGTGGGTAATTTGTACGTCTTTGAGCCACTCTCGCGCCAAGATAATTTGAGTTTTGAGATTGTCGAGATCTTCAGCGTATTGCTGGAGAAACTGCTGCGGTGAGGTGGTGTAAGCGATCGCCTGTTCTACTGCTTGTACTCGTTCGTCTAGACCTAGCACGCCATCCGCAGAAAGAGCGATCGCGATGCGATCGAGCAGGTGTTCCCGTAACGCTCCTTCTTCTGGGTTATACGTAGCGATAAATAAAGGCTGACAGGGATGCCCAAAACTAATTCCTTCCCGTTCGATTTGGTTGCGTCCCTCGGTTAAAACCGTCAGCAGTTGGTTGCTAATACTGTCGTCGAGTAAGTTAATTTCATCGACATACAACACGCCACGATGGGCAAGTGCCAGCAGTCCTGGTTGAAATACGGTTTCTCCCTGTTTGACCGATTGTTCTACATCCACCGAACCTAAAAGTCGGTCTTCTGTCACGCCTAAAGGAATTTGTATGAATGGTGCGGGAATCACTTCTGTAGGGACGTTACCCTCTGTAGAGACGTTACCCTCTGTAGAGACGTTACATGTAACGTCTCTACTTAGTTCGTCGTCCCATTCTTCAGGGCGATTGGGATCGCAGTTACAAAAAGAACCTTTAACAACTTCAATCGGCGGTAAAAGGGTATGAATTGCCCGCGCCATGACTGATTTTGCCGTACCGCGACGACCTGCGATCGCGACTCCTCCCAAACCAGGATCGACGGCTGCTAGCAGCAGGGCTATTTTAATGGCTTCTTGTCCCACGACAGCAGTTAAGGGAAAACTGGTAACGGTTGCAGTAGACGACGCAGGCATGGTTTCAATCTTTGAGCTTCCAGCCTTCTAGCATATCAATTCTTTGTCCCTTACTGAAAATATGACAGTTGACAGTTAACGGTTCGGAGAGCGATCGCCCTTCTATTTGTCAGTCAAACGATATTCTCATAATTTCAATACTTTATAAAGCTTGCATAAACATGCGTGAAATCTCACAAGAATTAATTGATTTTTAATATTTTTTTGCCTGTCTTTGCGCATTCTTTACCTACAAAATGAATTCGCTCGGTAAACTATGTACGTATATACTTAATCCGCTAATCTAATAGGTAAAAATCATATTATGTGTATTGTATGTGGAGTTTTCTTTTCTGGCTTGACACTGTTTACACCCGTAACAGAAGTTCCAAATTCAGCTAACTCAAACGCTGCTAATCTCCCTAAAGTCCAATATCAACAAACTCAAAGCAAGTCATTGACGAAACAGGCTCAAATTAAGCTATCTAATATGCTGAGTCGATTACCTGTTTCTGAAGAAACGCAAGTATTGCGAAAGGAACTTAAATCAATTCAAGTACAGTTAGAGCCAATTAAAGATGATGCTAAGGCTCAACAAATTATTGAAAAGGAATTAAGAACTGTATATCAGAGAATTTTAGAAAAACCAAGTTATCAGCAAGAGTTTAATGTATTTATGAAACTGCTAGAAGTCAAGTCCGATCAACAAGCTATTCATAACCTGAGTTTGAACTTGGCTCAAAATAACAGCGATCGCTCGACTCTATTTACAGGACAAAGCAAAAGCTGGGGTTGGATACAATAGCTGGTAGGGTGCGTTATCAACGCACCCCACGAATCTACTGTTACTTCCTTATAGCGCGCGACTGGCTGTCTCAACTACCGTGTCATAATCTACATAGGCTTCTACCAACGTGCCTGGTTTTACGGTGATATTTTTGCCTTTAATAAATACGCCAAATACGCTGACAAGTGCTGCCACAGCTACCATAGTTGCACCCCGACCTTTACCATTTTTCTCCACAGTCGATCGCAACGGAATTTTAGTACCATCCACTGCTTCAATTTCTTCCACAGTAAAGTTTAATTGTCCTTTTTTACCAAACATGCGAGCGCGTTTTGCTTCAGTAACTTTTCCAGTCGCTCGCGCTCCTTTTTTAATCAAAATTTCTTTGGTTGGTGAGAGGACATTTGTTGCTGCATAGTAAACAACAATATCTCCCTCTTGTGCTGTCTTTGAGCTAAGTTCTTCAGCTAGTTCTAATTGCAGTTTAGTTCCTGACGCTAATGTTAGCTTTTTCGCTACGAGCATTTGCGATCGCTCTAATTTTAGTTCTGAGTTTCGCAGTTTTAGTGGTTCCGAGCCTGCTGGAGCCAGCCAGATTGTTTGCAATAGTAAGACGAGTCCAAAAGATAAATAACGACGGTCAAGTTTCATTTTTCGAGTTCCTCATGCTTTTTTATAGCAACCTAGTCAATTAAAATATGCTCTATACTTAAGCGATTAGAGCATACTTTAATAGCTACACCCATAATTAAATAACGGTTCGCTTTAACTATTGGGACTTTGAAAGTTTTTAGCTCTAAAAGAGGCTGAAATCCATGCATGGCAAGGACAATACATCGATAAGGTAAAACTGGCTGAAACTTAAGCATGGTAAGGAAACATTACCAATCGATGTAAAACTAGCTCTGGCTCTGCTTTTGAAGCTATTCTATTACCAGTTTTCTTCAAAGTCCCACTATGTAGCTTCATTTCTTCTGTAGTTACACTCAGAACGGCATAAATACTTTTGCCTATTTCTGCTAAGCGATCGCAATTATTAATTTAGAAAATTCTGAGAAAAATTGGCTCAACAATAGAAAGTTTTAGCAATTGTCTAATATTTCTTAATTAAGAATAATTAAAATAAGATGATTTTAGCTTAACAGTCAAAAATAATAAATTACAAATAGCCGATCGCGGAATATTATTTTGTTTTAACTTTGAGCGGAAAAGTCACTGTAAATGTCGAACCAACTCCAACCTCAGAGGCTAATTCAATCTTTCCCTGCAACAGCTTGACTAAGCGCGAAACGATCGCCAGCCCCAAACCCGTGCTGTTGGGTGTGGCGATCGTTCCAGCTTGAAAATAGGGTTCAAACACGCGCTGCTGTGCTTCTGGCGCAATTCCCACGCCTGTATCGGCAACTGCGATCGCCCATCGTTCGCGATCGATCGTCCAACATTTCACCAAAATCTTTCCATCTAGCGTGTAGCGAATCGCATTACTAATCAGATTCGTCACAATTTGCTGCAATCGTAACGAATCCGTGACAACTTCTTTTGGGGCTGAATCTAAATCGAGGCTCAATTTGAGTTCCTTGGCTTGTGCCGCAGGCTGCATCATAGCAACAAGATCGCTTGTTAGCTCGCGAATCTCGACTATTGCAGGCTGGAGTTGCATTTGCCCTGCTTCGTATCGCGAGATTTCTAAAGCATCGTTAATCAAGTGTAATAAATGCCTACCACCGCTTAACACCCGTTCGATATGTTCTATATTGGCGTAGCTATCTTTTACCTCAACTCTGTCTTTCCGCTGTAGGCGCAAAAATAAATCGGCATAGCCAATGATTGAAGTCAAAGGGGTTTTCAGTTCGTGGGCGAGATGAGAAAGGTTTTCGCGATTTGCCCGCACCAGCCGCGTTAATTCCTGATTGTTGAGTGTCAGTTGACTTTGTAGGTGTTGTAGTTCTGCCAATCGTTGTTCGGTGTAGCTTTTAAAGCAGCGGGCGATCGCTTCATCAATGACAGTATCAATTAACCGAAAAGCACGAATCACCTCTAACGCTGAGCTTGTCTGCAAGCTTGTCTCAATGGTAGAGAAGATAACATGACGCAGAATTCGATACTCTCGGGCAATTTCCCCAGCCTCAAATCCTTGTTCTGCCCTAATGACACCGTGTTCTAAACTCACCTCTACTAGTGTCTTCAAATCGCTATCTTGTGATTGAGAAAGCACTGTTGCCATCGCTTGAATCACGCGCGGTATGCTGTCTTGCAAAGACTTGTACGGCAGTTCGTTAGCTGTTTCAATTTGGTTATCTGCACGAATGGCAGCAATCCAGTCCTTCAAAATCGTATCGCTTTCATCGAGCAGCAGTTGACTGAAATCTTGCATCACTTTAAGCACGCATAGAGATAGGCATGGCAATCTTCAGTTTATCGGAACCTGCCAGATGGTGGAACCACTCTATCGTTCGATAGTTCGGTAAGCAATGCTATGGTACTTCGCCAGTGGTTCGTCCGCATTTCTGCCCCGTAGAGATAGCTGAAAAGCTTTTCGACACTAATAGCGGATCGATTCACCTGCTGAAAATTTTGGCTTGATGTTATTGTAATTGTCTGCAAAAATTGCACGCTACCCGGAATAATTTGACGAATTTGAGTAAGAATGTTAAATTTCTCTTCAATAGTTTGAAAACAGTTAGCCTAATCCAGTGGTGTCTGTGTTGAGGAGTTCAAGACTTTAGTAAAACTGGAGCGGAGGAACCAAAATCTGGGGCTTATCTGGTTTAAAGATGAATTAGCAAGAACGAGTATCGAGTTCAGATCTTCATAATTCATCCTTGACAAGAAGAACATCTCTCAGTTCTAGCCCGTCAGCTAACTCCGTAGGCGTTGAGAGGAGACTGAAATAAGCAACATTATCAATAATGTTCTGCTTGGTTCAGCTTCCAAGGCTCGTACTGTTAAGCCTGTTGTACCTGCACTTGAAGAGACTGAAAAATAGCAGATGAAAATCCCACAAAAATCACTGGTAAAAATAAAGCAATTCGCCTTGAAAAATTGTCAGGCACGCAACGCCCACTCTACTATGCTTGAATTTCAAGCATCAAATAGAACTGCTATAGTTGCGGAGTCACAAACAGATGCGATCGCTTCATTACCTTAGCCGTATGTAGCTAACTACCAATAAATATCAAGCGCATTAGTAGAGTTTTGTATGGATGTAAAGCTCTATAACTTTGGTTAGAATAATTAATAATCAAACCAGTAGTAATAATATGGAAAACTGGCAGGCGATCGCTAGCACTATTACTTTCCTTAGTGTCATCTTTTTCGTGATGACAGAATGGATACACTTGACTATCGCGGCATTTTTAGGAGCATTAATTCTTGTTTTTACAAATGTGTTAACGCTAAATGAAGCAATTGGATATATTGGTAATAGCTACTCTACCATTGCTTTGTTTTTTGGCGTAATGGTGTTGGTACGAGCTTTTGAACCTACAAAAGTTTTTGATTATTTAGCCACCCAAATTGTGATTTTAGCTAAAGGACAAGGCAAGCGCTTGCTACTGGGAATTGTGGCAATTACAACTCCAATTTGCGCTTTTTTGCCCAATGCTACAACAGTTATGTTACTAGCACCGCTGATTCCTCCGATTGCAGAGGAAGTAGGGGTAAACTTTGTACCACTACTCATCTTAATGGTATTCGTAGCCAACAGTGCCGGATTACTAACATTGGTAGGAGATCCAGCTACATTTATTGTCGGAGATGCCGTAAACGTCAGCTTTATTGATTACCTCGCGCGCCTCAGTTTAGGTGGAGTTATTGCAGTTATTACTGTGGTTGCAATGCTACCATTTCTATTTCGTAAAATTTGGCATAAAGATTTAGAAGATTTAGAACATCTTCCCCATCCAAAAATTAATCATCCTCAAGTTTTAACATTAGGGATTGTTTTGATTGCTGGTGTTTTAACATTCTTTGTTATTGGGGAAATGTTACCAATTCCAATTTCTCCTGCTGCGGTAGCTTTATTAGGTGCAGCTTTAGCATTGTTACTGTCACATCATAGCAAAATTGATACAGTTAATAATATTTTGCGAGATGTCGATTGGAATACGTTAATATTTTTTATGTCCATTTTCGTCTTAATTGGTGGACTAGAGAAAACTGGCGTCGTGACTAGCCTTTCTGGTGTTCTAGCAGCAATTTTAGGAAAAAATATTGCTTTAGGTTCGCTAGCGTTACTCTTTTTTGTTGGTATAGTCTCAAGCGTCGTGCCAAACATTCCTTTGGTTGTGGCAATGGTTCCGTTACTCAAACAGTATGTAGTCAATATTGGTTTGGCATCGCCAGTAATTCTAGAAAAAAGTTTTACAGGAGAGTTGCCAGCAGAAGTATTACCTCTGTTTTATGCCATGATGTTTGGTGCAACGTTAGGTGGAAACGGAACTTTAGTTGGAGCCTCTTCTAACATAGTTGCTGCCGGAATTGCCGAACAACACGGACGGCGAATTTCATTTAAAACCTTTCTCAAATATGGTTTACCCGTAATGGCAGTCCAATTAATAGTTGCTGCTATATACGTTACAATTCGGTTTTTGATTTAATTGGTCATTTGTCATTTGCGATTTGCGATCGCTACCCAAAAACTCCGCTCGCTGCCTTACCACTTACCAATTACCAATCACCAATTACCAAATAAATACATATATCTACAGAATGATTGACGGTTGAGAAATAGCGATGATATCTTAGGAAAGTTAGAGTAAGTCAGCCTAATCTAGTCCTTCACATGTATATAGATGAAGCTAGAACGGAGGAACCAATTGTAAGGGGCTTATCTTAATTTAAGAGGGGCATCTCTCAGCCCTAGCCCGTCAGCTAACTTCGTAGGCATTGAGAGGAGACTGAAGAGTAAGCATTATTTCATTAATGTTTTGAACTCATCAGTGTTCCTATCTGGTACTGCTCGATTTTACGTACCTGCGATTAACTCTGAGGAGTATCAATATGATATTTCAGTTAAATCTTGCTACTCTAGCAGTAGCCGGACAAGCTGCGTGGAAAAGGGTTAGACCGATTGTTATCAGGGATGCTGTTCTGTTACCTGCCGCTGGTTTCTTGGGCATCATTATTTTGTGGTGGGCGATCGCTCTTGTCAATCCCGAATTAATGCCTACTCCACCACAAGCACTAGTAGCGAATTTAGACTACATTCTCAATCCATTTTACCAACGCGGTCCAGGCGATTTAGGCATTGGCTGGCTGTTGTTGGCAAGTCTGCGACGAGTATTAATCGGATTTGCTTTAGGCGCAGCAGTAGCAATTCCTGTTGGCTTCTTGATTGGAATGTCAAAGCCAGCAATGATGGCACTCAATCCCATTATTCAAATCTTCAAACCTGTATCGCCTTTAGCGTGGTTGCCGATCGCCTTAGCGATTTTTAATTTGGCAGATCCTTCGGCAATTTTTGTAATTTTTATTACTTCTTTGTGGCCCACAATTATTAATACAGCCTTGGGTGTTTCTAGCGTATCGAAAGACTATATCAACGTTGCTAGAGTTTTAGAAATGCCACGTTGGAGACAGATAACTAAAATTATTTTACCCGCTAGTTTACCTTATATTTTTACAGGCTTGCGAATTAGTTTAGGTATCGCTTGGCTGGTAATTGTTGCTGTAGAAATGCTCACAGGTGGTGTTGGGATTGGCTTTTTTGTCTGGGATGAATGGAGTCGCCTCAATCTTAGTTCCGTCTTCCTCGCAGTATTGGTAATTGGCTTAACAGGCTTACTGTTAGACTTCGCCGTTGCCAAAATTGAATCTCTAGTCATCCACCGCCGCCCCGCTTAGAAGAGAGCTGAGGGAGCTGAGGAGGCTGAGGAGGCTGAGGGGGACAAGGGGGACAAGGGGGAACTCGCTCTTCCCCGCGACCGAAGGGAGTGGGGATTAGGGGGCGAAGGGGGACAAGGAAGCAGGGGAGCTTCAGGTGCAACTACCAACTATCAACTACCAACTACCAATCCCCCCCCCACACTCTACACCCTAGTTATTACGCGCCACTCACTTAATATGAACACCAACTGGACGCGACGCGAGTTTTTAGCAGGAATAGGCGCGACAGCGGCGGGAATGTCGCTGGGTGGTTGCGCGATTAGCGGCGACAGAAGCGCCACAGGACTGACAGCAGAAGCCGCAGCTATTGAACAAATAGTCGATCCGAAAACCTTAGAAAAACCAAATTTAACAGTAGGCTACGTACCAGTCAACGACTGCGCCCCATTTGCGATCGCTTGGCAGAAAGGATTTTTCCGCAAGTACGGGCTAAATGTCAAACTCAACCGCGAAGCTAGCTGGGGAACTTCGCGAGATGGCATCATCTTCGGACGTACCGATGCTGCTCCCGTTGTCAGTGGTGCTGTCACCAACGCCAGGACAGGAGCAGAAGGCGCGCGTCATGCCCCCCTATGTGCGGCAATGACAATTCACCGTCACGGCAACGCTATGACCATGAACCGCGCCATGTGGGATGCGGGTTTGCGTCCCTGGCGGGAGTACAACGGCAACTTAGAAGAATTCGGACGCGATTTTCGCAATTATTTTGACAACCTGGCTTCAGAGAAGCGAGTTTGGGCAGTCGTGTTGAGTTCTGCTATTTATGAATATTTCGTCCGCTACCTCTCGGCGGCGGCGGGTGTCGATCCAACCAAAGAATTTCGGATTATTATCATTCCTCCCCCCCAGATGGTGACGAACGTGCGGATTGGGGCGATGCAAGCTTATATGGTTGCCGAACCCTGGAACACTCGCGCCATTACAGGAAATGAGGGTGTAGGTTTTACCTTTGCCCAAGGTAAAGAAGTGTGGCAGGGACATCCAGATCGATTGCTGGGGGTAATGGAAAGCTTTATTACTAACTACCCAAAAACATATCGATCGCTAGTTAAGGCAATGGTTGAAGCCTGTCAGTATTGCAGCAAACCAGAAAATCGGGAAGAAGTTGCTAAAGTGATTTCACAACGTTCCTTTACTGCGGCTAAGCCGAAATTGACCCGCGCTGCGATCGTTGGAGAGTACAACTATGGTGGTTTCGATGACAAAAAGCGGCTGGTCAAAGCACCGGAAACAACAGTCTTTTTCGATTATCCCGCTCACCTTGCCACAATACCAAACGACCATTCCACTTTTTTATGGCAGTCTCAAAGTTTGTGGTTGATGACTCAATCGGTACGGTGGGGACAAATCCCAGAAGTTCCCAAAAATGCCGAAGCTGTAGCCCGAAAAGCCTGGAGAACTGACATATACCGCGAAATCGTCGCCGAAATGGGAATTGAATGCCCGAAAGAAGATTACAAGGTAGAACCAGCCACAGCTTTTATTGACAAAAAAGCCTTCGATCCTAGCGATCCAGTCGGATATCTCAACAGTTTTGAAATTAGAGCAAATCGCCCAAAATCTTTTTTTATGTCTAGTTAATAGTAGTTAGTAGTTGGTATTTCCCCTACTCCCTACTCCCTACTCCTTCTAATCTTATGACCAAATCCACAAGTTTTTATCCTAACCAAAACGAGCTTGACTATAATTCTCGCAACTTCCTAGAAATTAAAAACCTCGTCAAATCTTATCGCAATCCTAATGGCAGTGAATTTGTCGTTCTCGATGGCATCGATTTGACTATAGCGGAAGATGAGTATATTTCTATTATCGGTCACTCTGGCTGCGGTAAATCAACTCTACTGAAAATTGTGGCTGGGTTAGAAAAAGCTACTGCCGGATCGGTAAGGCTGGAAGGGAGAGAAATCCGCAAACCAGGCGCAGAAAGAATGATGGTGTTTCAGCAATATTCCCTATTGCCGTGGTTAACAGTAAGGGAAAATGTTAGGCTCGCAGTAGATGAAGTGATAAAAAATGCTAGCCGTGCCGAAAAAATTAGCATTGTAAACGAACACTTAGCAATGGTGAATTTAACAGCGGCAGCAGATAAGTATCCTGATGAAATATCGGGAGGGATGAAACAGCGAGTAGGAATTGCCCGAGCTTTAGCAACTCGTCCAAAAATGCTACTAATGGACGAACCTTTCGGAGCGCTAGATGCTCTCACTCGCGGAAAATTACAAAGACAAGTTTTAGATATTTGGGAACATCAGCGACAGGCGGTGATGATGATTACTCATGACGTAGAAGAGGCAATTTATATGTCCGATCGCATTGTTTTGATGACAAATGGTCCCAACGCTAAAATTGGTGAAATCATCGACGTTCCCTTTCTTCACCCCCGCGATCGCCATGCCATGCGACATTCAACAGAATACGTGGAACTGCGCGATCGCGCCTTAGATTTTCTCGATCGCTATTTCACCCAAGACGAATAATTTATTAGAAGTCAGGAGCCAGAAGTCAGGAGTCAGAAGCTAGAAAAATGTATATCTATCTAGATTCTTCCTTGTCCCCCTTGTCTCCCTTGTCCCCCCCTCTCCTTTGTTCCCCTTGTCTCCCACTTACCCAAAGGAAAAACTGTGAACCTCAAACCCATTCTGGCGCGGCTGCAAAATGCTCTAGGTAGTCAAGACGTACACAACTTGATTTTGCGGATGCCAACTGGATATCAAACTCAGAATAATACATCCGAGCGATCGCTAAATTTAGTTGTCGGTTATGACGGTTCTCCTGACAGCCAAGCAGCGTTAGATCTAGCTTTATTAATTGCTCATCAAACTCGCTTGGCGACTCAAAACCAAGTCACAATTCACGTTGTTTATGTCTTAGATGAAGTACAAATAGAGTTACTGACCAAAATTTATAGCTCCAGTTCCTCAAAAGCTTTTCGTCGGGGACAAAAGAAATCTACACCTGTCGCCACTCTCTCTGGAACTCAGGCACTCGCAACCAAATCTAAAACAATTTTGTTAGCACAAGCAGACGAAATTTTATGGCGAGCGCGATGTTTAGCTGAAGCATGGAAAGGTACGTTTGTGGCTCATCTACGATTTGGTTCTTTAGCTACGGAACTCAAAAATATTGTAGAGACTGAAACAGCAGACATAATGCTATTAGGTTGTCATTCTCAAAATAGTTTAGTCATTCGGCAACTAGATCCAAGTCTTCCTTGTGCGATATTAGGAATTTCTGAATAAATGAATAAAATTTATCTAGCCAGAAGTCTAATATCTTTTTAAGATATTTTTGAAACTTTATAGGATAGAAAAACATGAGCGAAGTTAAAAAAGTTGCGATCGTGACGGGAGCAAATCGCGGTTTGGGTTTAGAAACTTGCCGTCAATTAGCAAAACAAAATATTAAAATTATTCTAACCAATTGCGTGGCTGGCAACTTTAGCGGATGATGGACCTACGAGCAGCTTTTTCCGCGATCGCCAACCGATAGAATGGTAATCTTACTTGTGGCGATCGCATCCGCTCTCTATATTATTGCTCTGATTTGACTGCCCTCGCGCAAACAATCAGCGGGAAACGCGGATCGTTATATTCCAATTTCGCCTTAGCAAAATCATAAGCTACCATGCCTCGGAGTTCTCCAGCAGCTACAAGAGAATTTCCATAAGTTTGTATGTCGATCTGTTCGGCAAGAAAAGATTTAGCTAAGATGTAGTGCAAACCGCGAGCTGTAAAGCGCCAGTATTCGGGATAGGCAGGATAATTGATTGTAATATTCGGTACTGCAATCAGTAATACACCCCCTGGCTTCAAAATACGATGCATTTCTGAAACGATTTTTTCTGGTTCTGCAATTATGTGTAAGACATACGTACAAATGATACAGTCATAAGTATTACTAGGTAGATCGTTTGGTTGAGTTAAATCGGCAACAATAGTTGCATTTGGAATATAATCCTTGTTTAAAACATCTAGCTTGGTAATCCGATCCCTAAAACGAGATGTATAAGTATCGTCTTGAAATTCTAGGCAATGACCTTTAATATCTGCCGTGAATTTTTGTAAATACCAATCTAAATAAACGCGATGAGCGCTATCTCCTCTCTCACACCAGTTTTCTGCTAAAGGCTGCACGCCTACCTGTAGTAGCTCTACTCTTGTTTTGAGCATAAATAAAGGTTTTAATGCTTGCTTGGCAGATTGCTTAAAACTCTTTGGTAGCAGTTGTTTTCCATTATTAAATATTTTCTTGAGCTGCTCAGAAAAACCTTTTGTCTTAGGCGGAAAAAGCTGTCCAATACTATCAAATTGGCTCACAATCCATCTCCTTATACCTGGTTAAAATGGCTATACTTCTAGATCGCTAATATCAGAAACCCAGCGATGTTAAAGAATGTATCTATAGCAGTTCTAAATGATTTGTAAAGTAGGCTTCTAGCCTGCGGCAGGCTAGAAGCCTACTCCACGTTCATGAATCAAATAGGATTGCTATATCAGCAATAATGTACTTGAAACTTAAAATTGATAGGCTGACAAGTCAACTCTGTTCGTGTGAGTTGCAAAGCTCTGAGTTAGCTTAAATTCGTATTGTAGAGTGCAATTCTATAGCTACAAATCTTGTGCGATCGAGCTTAGGTAATATATCAATTCACAACATTTTTAACTCTGTATGTCAGGTATATATGACTAGAGTTATTCCAACTTATAAAATTACTATTATGGTGGCGTAAGTAAAATTTGCATATCTGTGCGCTGGTTTAGAGATAAATACTGCTGTAATGTAGGAGCAATTTGCCTATATGTTAATAAGTTAAGAACTGCATAACTTTAATTCCTCTGTCGCTAGGTGGAAACACAATTAAGTATAGACAATAATTTTATACGTGGTTAAAAAAGCTGAATTTAACTGACTTTATATGTATGCAACAGAGGCGCGATCGAATCTATAGTATTTCTACACGCTCGATCGCCATCACAACATAGAAACGGGATTAAGCCACTGTACGATTGTTTGTCTTAGCTGTCTTAAATCGCGAGAAAACTCTTGCTTAAACCACTGTCCTACTGCATCGAGAGGTGTAAAGTTAGAACCAGTTTGCCATTGTAGGTCTTGACTTAAAGGCGTGGTATGAGTACCGCTGAGGGTTTTTAATGTCACCATCCCAGGAAAGCGTTGATGCAGCAACTTCACCAAAGCTTCAGACTGATCGATCGTGTCATTGGTAAACTTGATCGCTAAGTTGCGGCGAACCTCGTAACGAGTTTGCAACAGAGTATTGGTTTCCAGAGGAGAAGGGGTAAACTCGACAGAGAAGCCCGGATTAAAATTCAACTGCTGTACCAAGGGGATAGCATCTCGCGCCGCATAATTATTGAAAGAAATGAGGATATTACCAGCGCGTTCGACATTGAACAGACTGCCAATCAATAGATGGAGTTTACACCCCATACTATGCCCCACGCCGTAAATTGGTAAATAGCGGCTGCGCAGGAGGGATTTAGCGTAAAGTTGTCCGATCGCATTTTCAAACCCATTCAGTACCGAGCGGGCGATCGCGGTATGATCTAGAGTGTTGACAAACGGCGTAGCAACGACAACGTAATTTTCCTCAGCGAGTTGTTCTAAGAGCCAGCGATACGTCAATTGAGGTGCAGTGGCGACAAACGCACCGCCTAAAAAATGCACGATCCCGATTTGCTTGTGGGGAACTAAAACCCAGTTCCCAGCAATTTCTTTCCATTCCATGAGCTTAGGGAGTGGGGAGTAGGGTTTTAGGTATTAGCTTTATCTACCCAAACTTTCATATTCTTCAATTGTACTGCACCAAATTGGGTAACTAAGGCAACATCAGCCGCATCTCGTCCGTAGGCGATCGCAATTCTATTACCCCTTGGTTCTTTTTGGGTAGCATCAAACGTATACCAACGTCCACCTACAAACGCTTCAAACCATGCGTGCAGATCCATCGGATCTAACTCGTAGAGATATCCTACTACCATCCGCGCCGGAATATTCAAACTGCGGCTTAAGGCGATACCCAAATGGGTAAAATCGCGACAGACCCCTACTTTTTGCTCGGCTGTATCCACAGCAGAAGTAGAAGCATCGCTCGTACCGTAGCGATATTCTATATTTTGCTGAATCCAACTGCGAATCGCCTCTACTTGATCGTATCCAGGTGCAGCATTGCCAGCAATCTCATTTGCTAAATCTCCCAAGCAATCTGCTTGACAATAGCGACTGGGTAACAGAAATTGCAGCGTACTTTCCGGTAAATCCTGTACCAACACATACGGCGCGCCTGGTTGAGTATCAATTTTATCTGCGGTGTCTACTTCAGCTGTAGTTTGTACCTGAAATGAACCTGGAGGCGCTACCATCCGCTGACACAAATTACCATAACTATCGGTATACTCTATAACTTGTGCGCTGGGTTCGATGATGTATTCCTCTCGCATCACCCATTGTCCCAATCCACTGCGAGGTCTAAGCATGAAAATGAGTGGAGTTGGCGCGTTGACTTCATATGTAATTTGACACCCTGCAATCAGCCGCATTCTTACCTCCTCTTGACTTAGTTTATAAGTATTTACATATATGCTATTTAGTACAAAAACTGTATTATTAGCTAGTTTCCTGGGAGGTATTTTATGATTCTTGAGGCAGTAATGCTGAGTGTCAAGTTGGGAATGGAAAGCGATTTTGAAGCAACTTTCAAACAGGCTTCCAGAATTATTTCGGCTATGAATGGGTATTTATCCCACGAATTACATAAATGTATAGAAATTAAAGGAAAATATTTATTACTTGTTAAGTGGAAGACGTTAGAAGCTCATACAGTTGAATTTAGAAAGTCTCCTGAATATCAACAATGGAAAAAACTATTACACCACTTTTACGATCCATTTCCAGTAGTCGAACATTTTGAAAAAATTTAACCGTGGGGTGGGCATTGCCCACCTTACTATTGTCTACTGAGAAGAACTTTCGCTTGTAGTTGTATCTTGACCTAACGTACCCTCAGCAGATGGTGTTTGAGATTCGGTAGTAGCACTGTTATTCTGTTGAGGTTGAGTTGTTTCAGCTTCAGTTTCAGGCTGTGTAGGAGCGGGAGTTGTCATATTTTCGTTCTGCTGTGGAGTAGATGCTGGGGGTTGCAGAACTGGAACTGGTACTTCCTTAATTCTCTCAATAATTGTTTGTTTTTCCGAACTGCGATCGACCGTAGAAGATTCTGTGTTTGGTTTGTCGCTAGGTACGGGAACGAGAACAGGTTGTGGTGTCGATGTAGATGCTTGAGGAGATTGATTCAAATACCAAATGACTCCCGCACTCAAAGCTGCAATTGTTGTCAGCAGAATTCCCAAAAGCAGACCTCGTGCCGCATTTTCATTATCTCTTATAGTTGATGCTCTCTCTTGAGTACTGCGCTCTGCAACTCGACCGTGTACGTAGCCATGTTGATAAGAATCATTAGATTCAGTCGTCTTTGTCACATTAACATGGGTGTTACCGTTAGCATCTTGATAAGACTCTTGACGCACTTCACGGTTATAGCTATTACCTGGGTTTAGATTAGACATGATTTCAATAAAACTCCTTTCAAGTTATCTAATGTTTTATTTGATACTTGAGTTTAGACAAAATCAGCATAATCCCTGAAATCAAACGAGTCACTCTATCCCCAGAAGGGATCTCTTTCATGCTATTCCTCTATCTTGAGAAGGATTATTTCAAAAAAAAGACTAGTAATGTAGAGTAGGTTATGCCTATCTTTTATAAAAATGAGACAAAATAGATGTTTGATGGAGTTCAATCTGTCTTCTTTTTCGTATTTGATGTTGTTGAAGCAGCAAATTGGTACAGTAAACTTTTAAATCTTCCAGTCAAGTATTTCAATTCAGATGGAGAAATAAAAGCAGCTATAATTCAGGTTGGTAGAGTAGAAATGTTTTTTCATCCTGCTGATGCAAAGATGTCTCCTGGTAGTGCAGGTCAGGTTGCTTACTGGCGTGTCAATGACTTTGCAAAAGCACTTGATAAAGCAAACCAGCATGGAGCTACGCTTTACCGGGGACCTTTAGTAATTGAAGATAATCGAGCAATTTGTCAGATGCGCGATCCTTTTAACAATCTCTTTGGTATGCAAGGTTCGCTCTACTAAAATCAAAATAGTTATTTTTAATGCGCAGTTATTAATATTTCAGTAATCTTACCTCTCTTTTGGGCTTTAGAATTAATTGCTCTGGTTGCTAAAATTTCATGAATGTGAAAATCTTTATATAACTCTCGAACCAATGAACAATCAGAGTTAGATAATATGACCTTAACCCCACGCCGAGCTAATTCTGCAAATGTATCTCTCAATCTAATCTGATCTTTTTCGTTAAAAGAGTAACGACTATAACCTGTAAAGTTACTAGTATCGCTCAAGGGATGGTAGGGTGGATCGAAATAAACAAAATCCTCTGGCGTTTTAGCAAAATCTAAAATAGCATCAAAAGGTCTAACCTCTATGACTACAGATTGAAGAGAGACTGAAACTAAACGCAATAACTCTGCATTACAAATAGTAGGATTTTTATATTTTCCCATTGGGACATTAAACTCTCCTTTAGAGTTTTCACGGTATAAACCGTTAAAACAAGTTTTATTCAGATAAATTAATCGCGCTGCCATTTCCACAGGCGTTCCTGTGAACTGCGATCGCACCCGATAATAATAATCGCGATCGTGCTGTTCTTGATGCCGTGCCAACAACTCGATTAATTCCTCAACGCGATCGCGCACGCAACAATACACATTGACCAATTCCGGATTAATATCTGTCAGTACTGCTGGAAACTTTTGTGTCGGTTTATCGTTTCTAGCCACTCCATACAAGTAAAAAAAGACTGCCCCTCCTCCCAAAAATGGCTCGTAGTACGTAGCAAATTTTTGAGGAAAGTAAGGAATATATTGAGAAATCAACTGGCTTTTACCACCCGCCCATTTTAAAAACGGACGCGGAAGGCTTAACTGGAGTGACTGACGTAGCATTCAAAGAATTGAGTAGTGAACAGTTATCAGTTATCAGTCTAGAGACGTTACATGTAATCTCTGTACAAAGTTATCAGTGGCTAGTGAAAGCGTGGCTGGTGACAAGAATTGAGTCAAGCCACTAGCTACCAGCCACCAGCCACTCACGAATGACCAATAACAAATTGCTATAGAATAAACGTAATTCACATGAAAAAAATTTAACAGCTAGACAAGGCTTACAAATCAAATGTTTGATGGCTTCTGGGAAAACGTCTCTCGCTACCCCCGCTACTTTGTCACAATCGTCTTGGGGATTTTCTTAAACGCCATATCTCCATTGACTCCCCTATTCAAGCGTCCCACAACCGCGATCGCGATCGTCGGTATGTTTGTTGGGTTATCTTTGTTCGTCCTATTTACCCTCCGCGCTATGTTGGGCTTAAGCCCGTCATAAAATAGCGAAGTAACGCGAGAATAAGCGTATAGCCGATCGCCAACTTAATAAAGCAAATGGAATCAGTATTATAATCTTTTGCCTGCTGCCTTCTTGCAATAGCTAATAGACTAGAAAAGTTGGGTAGAACCATTGGCTGGCTCTACTGATTTGATTCAAGTATGAGGAAGGGTTATTGTTATGGCTACAAGTCGCCGCGTGGATCGCGTTGCTGAATTAATCAAACGCGAGGTAAGTCAGATGCTATTAAATGGCATCAAAGACGATCGAGTCGGTGTAGGTATGGTTAGCGTTACCGATGTAGACGTATCCGGCGATCTACAACACGCCAAGATCTACGTATCAATATATGGTTCAGACGATGCTAGAGAGCAAACTATGGCAGGCTTAAAGTCAGCCACAGGGTACGTTCGCCGAGAGTTAGGGCAAAGAATCCGTCTCCGCCGCACTCCAGAAGTTGTATTTCACGAAGATCGTTCGATTGAAAGAGGAACAAGAGTGCTGTCGCTGATTAATCGGCTCAATCAAGATCGCCCCGCCAATCTAGAGCCAGACTACAAGGAAGAAGAGATCGAAGTCTCCGCCGAGGATGAAGCGTAACCTACTGATATCAAAATATGTGAGGGGCATATAGCTGTGTGTCCCTACCTGTGCTTCTCGATTTAGGAAATGAGGCATAACTTGCTATCTTGCGCTATCTTGTGCCGATATAGATCGGCTTCTAAGTTGATGTACATATAAAGTTTATGTAGATTTAGCGATCGCCGCTAAAGTCCAGTAGCTTTACCTATCAATCCGCTATGTTAAAACCTACTTTAAAACTAAATAAAATCTGAAATGAGATACGATACCGTACATTCTCGGTATCTGATATTTTTCTATCTCAAGGTAGAAAAGATTGCCGAGCTTCCCCTTTGTTGCTAGAGCCCAGATGCAGCCAGCTCTGAATTCTCTTAAGGATCTTTTTAGAAAAAATTTGGTTTCAGAAACCTAGTCTGAGTCAAGGTTTGGAGTAATCTTAAAAAAACACGAAAAAATTTAAGATTTTTTTTATAATTCTGTTAGATCGTCACCAAGGTTGGGCATAACAAATATAGAAATCTATCTTGGTAACGTTATGAACTTCCGCCTCAATGCAACCATCGCTGCTGCTGCTATTGCTCTAGTTTCTGGTTTCCAATTTCAAGCTTTTGCCTCCGAACCAGATTACCTCTGCTTCGTTACGACTGGTGCGGGGGACGTGCTGGACTTATCTCAATCCCTATGTGCTGAAAAAGCTACAAAATCGACAATCGCAGCTCTAGACAAAGCATTTATTGAAGCTTACAAACAGCAAGCCATGACGCACGCTGACGTACGCGATAACTTGATCGCTAATATTCAGCAATCTCCAGAAGCTAATATCGCAGCCGCAAAAGGTGTTTGTAACGACTTAGAAGCCGGAATTACCCTAGAGGAAATTCAAGAAGCTCAATCGGAAGAGCATGAAGCCAAAGCAGATGAGGTCAATTCGGAAATCGTCAATAAACTAGCTACACAGTACTACTGCCCAGGCGTGCAGTAAACCTATTCATCTATCGATCGATAAATCAAAGTGCGATTGCCAAACGTCAAGGCATGTCAGCAGATCGTCACATAATATTTCCTCTCAGACACAATTTGACTGTTGAATCTGTATATATCTGCTCAAGTAGTCACGAACTGCTCGTCTTATCTTATTTATGATGGGGGAAAGTTGATTATATATATAAATAGTCAATGCTTACCCAAATAAAAGACATAGCCCTAAAGTTAGCGCCGCGTTTAATTGAAATTCGCCGCCATCTCCACAGTCATCCAGAATTAAGCGGTCAAGAGTATCACACATCTGCTTATGTTGCTGGTGTCCTTTCGTCTAGTGGAGTTCATGTAAAAGAGGCGGTTGGGAAAACTGGTGTATTAGGAGAAGTGCAGGGACATGGTAGCGATCGCCGCTTATTGGCAATTCGTACCGACATGGATGCACTACCCATCAACGAACGCACGGGATTAGAATTTACTTCCAGAGCGACAGGTGTGATGCACGCCTGCGGACACGATGTCCACACCACTGTAGGACTTGGAACTGCTATGGTTCTTTCCGAACTAGCATCCCAGTTACCAGGTAACGTGCGGCTGTTGTTCCAGCCAGCAGAAGAAACTGCTCAAGGAGCTAGTTGGATGATTGCTGACGGGGTGATGGAAAATGTCTCGGCAATTCTATCCGTACACGTCTTCCCTTCCATTCCCGCCGGAAAGGTAGGTATTCGCTATGGGGCGCTAACAGCAGCAGCAGACGAGTTAGAAATTACTATTATCGGTGAATCGGGGCATGGGGCGCGACCCCACGAAGCGATCGATGCTATTTGGATCGCCGCGCAAGTCATTACCACCCTGCAACAAGCCATCAGCCGCACGCAAAACCCTTTGCGTCCAGTGGTATTGAGCATCGGACAGATTACAGGTGGTAGAGCGCCAAACGTCATTGCCGACCAAGTAAAATTACTTGGCAGCGTGCGATCGCTCCATCCCGAAACCCGGACTAATCTACCTGGGTGGATCGAAAAAATTGTTGCGAATATTTGCCACTCCTACGGAGCGCAATACGAAATGAGCTATCGCCCAGGAGTACCAGGGGTGCAAAATAATATTGGTCTATCCCAAATTTTACAAACAGCCGCAGAAGAGGCTTGGGGAAGCGATCGCGTTTTAGTTTTAACCGAACCTTCTCTTGGTGCAGAAGACTTTTCACGCTATCTCGAACACGCTCCTGGTGCTATGTTCCGCTTAGGGGTAGGATACGAAGATCGCACGAACTATCCCCTGCACCATCCTCAATTTGAAGTTAACGAAGCCGCGATCGTTACTGGTGTCGTCACCCTTGCCTACGCTGCGGTGAAGTATTGGCAATAGGAGAAGTCGGAAGTTAGAAGTCAAAAGTTAGAAATTCATCTTCTCTCCCTGCTCTCTGCTCCCTGCTCCCTGCTCCCTAACAACTAACAACTGACTTAGGAAAGATGCAGCCATATCCACAGATTTGCTACTTTAACAAAAAATACCGAGACAGTAGTAATTAAAATATGGCATCACCTACACCACTGCAAGGTACTGAATTAGTTGACTGTGCGAGAGCAAACGCTAAGCAGGGAATTGAAACTGCTGCCCGTCAGTGCGGTTTTGGTGAAGATTTAAATGGTTTTTCACAAGCGCTCAAGCAAGCCTGCGAAAGCATGAATTTACAAGTGAAGGAACTGAGCGAACTCATTACCGATGACGAGATGATTCTTCAAATGGGTAAAGGGGAAATTGTTGCACCCGATAGTGCTTCGGAACTGTGAGCGGGGGTTAGAAACTGGGAATTTTAGACCCGTAAAATGACTCTTGCCAAGTTGAAATAAATCAAAACTCCTAATACGTCAACTGCGGTTGTGATAAACGGCGCTGACATCAAAGCTGGATCTAAGCCTAGTAAGCGAAATAAAAATGGTAGTGCAGAACCGGAAACAGAAGCCAAAACAGAAATTGCGACAAGACTAACTCCCACGGCGATCGCTACCGATAAGTTTCCTTGTAGGAAAAAAGCCCAAATAGTAGCGATCGTTCCCAACATAGAACCGAGTAACAATCCAGCCAGTGCTTCTCTGACAATGACTTGTGCTGGTCCTAACGCCCTAATCTCATCGGTATTCATCCCGCGAATCACGACAGTTGAAGACTGCGCTCCTACGTTACCACCAGTCCCCGTTAGTAGTGGGATAAATGCTGCCAGTGTCACGACTTTTTGTAAAATCTCTTCTTCAGCTTTGATAATTGTGCCTGTCACGGTATTTGTAATTAGCAAGACAAATAACCAAACAACTCGCTTGCGAGCAATGGAAAATAAATTACTTTGAAAATAGCCATCGCCCCCTGACTGCACGCCTCCACCTAAAGCGTAGATATCCTCTGTTGTTTCCTGTTGAATAATATCAATTACGTCATCTACAGTAACGATGCCTACAAGTCGCTGTTCGCGATCGACGACTGGGACAGCGAGAAAGTCGTAACGCTGAATTAATCTAGCTACTTCTTCTTGATCGGTATCTGTATGCACGCAGATAGCATCGCGGGTCATAATTTCGCCAATCGTTTCTTGCGGATCGGCAGTGACTAAATCACGTAAAGATAAGGTTCCCGTCAGCCTTCTCGCTGCATCGGTGACGTAAAGGTAGTAAATAGTTTCTGTATTTTTAGCTAAATAGCGAATGCGTTCCAGGGCTTGCGTGACGGTCATTCCCTCTTTCAGAGAGATTAACTCTGGGGTCATGATCCGCCCTGCTGTTCCCGTTTCGTAGCCTAACAGTAAAGCGGTGGCTTGCCGTTCGGAAGGGCTGAGTTGTTCTAGCAAGCGATTGACAATTTTAGCGGGGAGTTCGTCGAATAAGCGGGCGCGATCGTCTGGCGACATTTTATCCACGATATCGATCACGTCTTGGCGCTTGAATTCTTGAACGAGTGCTTCTTGTACGCTATGGTCGAGATATTCGTAAACTTCGATCGCCTCGCCTTTAGAAAGCAAGCGAAAGGCGAGTACTTGCATTGGTTCGGGTAAGCCTTCAATGGCTTCGGCGATATCAGCAGGCTGTACCGGAACCAAAATGGCTTTAGCTCCCTGTAAGTCTCCCTGTTCCAGTAGGGCTAGCAGTTGAGTACGTACAAGGTTGCGTAATTCTCTACGGGAGAAGTTTTGCAGGGTCGAGGATGGGTTGTTACGATCGGTCAATAGCCTATCCTCCTATAACAGTCAAGTGAACGTGCTGCCTTTAGTCTAGGTGACGGTGGCAGCTACCAGATCGAAGCATACTATTTTTCGGCTCGATGTTTTAGCGCGATCGCTTACTAATGTAGGTTAAGTAGCTGCGATCGCAATTTTCTAAATTCCTGGTTTCGATTCTCTCTAATCTTGGCTCCAGGCACATCGCCTAGTTGGTAGAGTTCGTTGTAAAACAAGGTCGGCGATCGTGCCTCAACAACTTAACTATCGAGTTCCAAATATCTTCTGAGGATAGGCAACATAGATCGTTTTCTGGAATTGGATAGATTCCAATTGAAGGAACTCTATGTGAGGCTTCATCGTCTCTATAGGTGTTTCCTCTGATAGATGCTGTCTGGCATCTAAGTAGAAAATTCATTCAATAGTTCTTATTTATACTTATTAAAGCTAATCTTACTGTATACTTAAACTTAATAAAGTAATGAATATTGTCAACTTTTATGATCAAAAAACAACAAGTAGCGATCGCTACCATATTAATAATGTTGTCGATTATACCCGCTTACAAGGCAAAAAGTAGAATGGGGGTTAATATTTTGCCAGGTCCCCATACCCCGAATTTGGTAGAAAAGTTGACGAGAGGCAAGTTCAAAGCTGAATGGGTCGATCGAAACTGGTTTCGTCGTCCTGATTTGCCTTTCAACAGTTAGCGCGACGCAGATGAAAGGAAAGGGGAATACGAGCTATTCATGCTTGGCTGGTCGTGCAATAATAAACGGTCTATGACCAGATCGTTCGCCTTCTCATGCTGCAATCCTCCGATTCTACTGACGACTTAGCTGCTGTCTTAGCAGAGTCAATCGATCTAAATTTTGAACTGCCCGATCCTGAAGACGAAGAAATTTCGGAACATGATTTTCAGCAGCAGCTAGACAATGCTTGGTTAGTTTGCGATCGCTTCGATCTACAGACAGAAATCTGGCGGGGCAGAATTTTAAGGGCAGTGCGCGATCGCGAGAAAAAACAAGGAGATGCCCGTGGGAGTGGTTTTCTCAACTGGTTGAAGGCGCGGGAAATTAGTAAAAGTCAAGCATACTCCTTAATCGAGTTAGCTAACAGCGCCGATACGCTAGTAGAACAAGGGCATTTAGACCCCAATGCCGTAAGATGCTTTAGTAAACGAGCGTTTATCGAAACTGCAAAAGCGGAACCAGAAATTCAACAATTAGTCACCGATGCAGCGAAACGAGGCGATCGCATTACCCGTCGTGAAGTGCGTCAGCTATCAGATGAGTGGATGGCGATGTCGTCCGAACTCCTCCCCGAACCCGTTAAAGTGAAAGCTTCAGAAAACGCGCTTCCGCCCCGCTATCTTGCGCCTCTGGTGAAAGAAATGGAAAAATTACCAGAGTCTCACCAAAAAGAGTTACAGCGGGAAATTGCAGCAAATCCTGACGTAGACACAATTAAAGAAGTGACAACGGAAGCAAAGTACCTGTCCAAATATATTAATGCTGCTACGACCGTCCAAGCCCTAAACAATGACGATGTAGACTTAGAACGGGCGATTCAGGAAGCAATTCGAGTAGGCTGTATTAACGTCGCGGCTGACTTGGTAAATCAGGCATCGCAGTTAGAACAAACCATAGCTAAACTTTACGGTACTTGGAAGCGGATTGGTAGTTTAGCCGATCGCCTGTATGTAGATACGGGGGCGAGTACTCCCCACTTGCGATCGCTTTTGAGTTGTCTCGAACCCCTCGGTGGCGAAGTGATGGAAGTTAGTTTAGGGGGAGATAACGAACGCACGATTCGCTTGCAAATCACCGAGGAGTAATTTTTTGTAGAGATGTTACATGTAACATCTCTACATCAATTTTTGATTCCCGTCGTTGCGATTCCTTGAATAAATTGTTTCTGTCCGATGAGAAATATTAATATGACTGGCAAAGTGGCGATCGCGACTGCTGCCATCATTAAAGACCAGTTATTAGTAAATTGTTCTTGAAACTCAGCTAGTGCTAATTGAACCGTCCGCAATTCTGGGCGCGTTGTGAAGACAAGCGGTTTAAATAAATCGTTCCACTCACCGATAAATGTAAACAAAAATAATGTTACCAAAGCCGGACGAGATAAAGGCAACATTACCCGCCATAAGATTTGCAGGCGGTTCGCCCCATCGATCGCTGCTGCTTCTTCTAACTCTATGGGAATAGTTTGAAAATACTGCCTGAGTAAGAAAATGCCAAAACCATTTACAGCCGTAGGTAGAATTAAAGCTCCATAGGTATTAATTAAATGTCCCCATTTGAGGACGAGAAAGATAGGAATAACTAATAACTGAAATGGAATGACCAAAGTTGCCAAAACAACCAGCAGTAATGCTTGTCGTCCTCGGAATTTCAATCTTGCTAAGGCATAACCCGCTAAAGCTGAAGTCACGATTTGAATTCCAGTCACGGCTAAAGCTACGAGCGTGGAATTAGCAAATGCTAGCAAGAAATTTGCTCGCTGCCATGCTTGTTGGTAGTTTACCAAAGTCCATCCCGATCGCGTTAACAAATCGGGTGTTGAGCCAGGCGGTGCAAAGGATGTGAGGAAGACAACTCCCAATGGGAGCAAGACAATTACCGCTCCCAGTATCAGCACTATAAAACTAAGAGATGGTATAGAGAGATTCTTATGTTTGGCATTCACATCTTTCTGAAGCATGAATTGTTCGCTTTCCTCTATGCTTTTATACCTAGAGGTGATATTCTCCCAAATGGACTCTATTTTGCTGCAATAGATAACAGATCCCCTTGGGATTTGTTAGGTTTAATTTTAATTATTGTTGACGCTGATGCATAGAGCTAAAGAGTCAACCGCAATCGACAAAGCTGATTTACGCCAATAGGAGTGAACGACTATGCAGCAAGTTGCTGCCACCTCCGAAATCGATTTCCACAGCGAAACCTATAAGGACGCATACAGTCGCATTAACGCGATCGTGATCGAAGGGGAACAAGAAGCCTACGAAAACTATATTCGTTTGGCTCAAATGCTACCGAACCTCAAGGATGAGCTGATTCGCCTATCTAAAATGGAGAACCGCCACAAAAAAGGGTTTGAAGCCTGCGGGCGCAATCTCCAAGTTACACCGGATATGCAATTTGCTCGCGAGTTCTTTTCTGGGCTGCATCAAAACTTTCAACAAGCAGCATCAGCAGGACAAGTCGTGACGTGCTTGTTAATCCAATCGCTGATTATTGAGTGTTTTGCGATCGCGGCTTACAACATCTACATTCCCTGTGCCGATGACTTCGCCCGTAAAATTACCGAGGGCGTTGTCAAAGACGAGTATACTCACCTCAATTTCGGCGAAGTTTGGCTGAAAGACAACTTTGAACAGTCCAAAGCCGAACTAGAAGCAGCCAATCGCCAAAATCTCCCGATTGTCTGGCAAATGCTGAATAAAGTCGAGGATGATGCTCGGGTTTTAGGCATGGAAAAAGATGCTTTGGTGGAAGACTTCATGATCCAATACGGTGAAACCCTTGCCAATATTGGCTTCTCCACCCGTGACATCATGCGTCTATCCGCCTACGGACTACAAGCCGCTTGAAACAGTGACCAGTAACCAGTAACCAGTGACCAGCGAACAGCGACCAGTGACCGTAACAAAGAAATCTGGGTAACTGATAACTAATAACTGGTAACTGGTAACTGATAACTGGTAACTGACTTTATGTAGTATTTTTAAGATTAAAGATACAAAAATTCTCATCCACCCGCTCTGCTTTGTCAGAGCTACCAGTTTGACATCCGTAATACATGTTTGGTCTAATCGGTCACTTAAACAGTCTGGAACACGCACAATCGGTAGCACAAGAATTAGGCTACCCCGAATATGCCGATCAAGGACTTGATTTCTGGTGCAGCGCACCACCACAGATAGTCGATGATATCAAAGTTACTAGCGTTACTGGACAGCAAATCGAGGGCAAGTATGTCGAATCTTGCTTTCTGCCAGAAATGCTTGCTACGCGGCGGATTAAAGCTGCAACGCGAAAAATCATCAACGCAATGGCGCACGCTCAAAAGCATGGGATTGACATTACAGCTTTGGGCGGCTTTTCTTCGATTATTTTTGAAAACTTTAACTTGCAGCAGATCAAACAAGTCCGTAACGTACAACTGAAATTCGAGCAGTTCACGACGGGGAACACTCATACTGCGTACATTATCTGTCAGCAGGTGGAGCAAGCAGCAAAGCAGTTGGGTATTGACCTCAATCGAGCTACTGTTGCCGTTTGCGGTGCTAGCGGTGACATTGGTAGTGCAGTTTGTCGCTGGTTAAATGCTCGTACCGACGTAGCAGATTTATTACTAATTGCCCGCAATCAAGAGCGCCTACAAGCATTACAGGCAGAGTTAGGACGAGGTAAAATCTTAGACTTGGAAACTGCCCTACCGCAAGCAGATATCGTCGTCTGGGTGGCAAGTATGCCCAAGGGAATTGAAATCGATGCCCAAATGTTAAAACACCCCTGTTTGATGATTGATGGTGGTTATCCTAAAAATCTGGCAACAAAAATTCAACATCCAGGGGTTTATATTCTCAACGGTGGCATTGTCGAACACTCTTTGGATATCGACTGGAAAATTATGAAGATTGTTAACTTCATGGATGTACCAGCTCGTCAGTTGTTTGCCTGCTTTGCTGAATCAATGCTACTGGAATTTGAAAAGGTCTACACTAACTTTTCTTGGGGACGCAACCAAATTACTGTGGCAAAGATGGATCAAATTGGTCAAATGTCTCGCAAACACGGCTTTCGCCCTCTACTGTTTGAGAATTCACCAGTTTAAGGGATTGAAGAGTAAGTCAAAAGTTAAAAGTCAAAAGTCAAAACTGAGGAGTCAGAAAACAGAAGTCAGAAGTCAAAACTAACTGGTCACCGATAACTGATAACTGACAACTGACTCACCACTCCCCACCCCTCGCTACTCACTACCCCACCCCTCGCTACTCACTACTCACTTCCGAGATGGCAACAACCGAACGCAAAACTCTACTGTTAGATTTTGAAAAGCCACTAGTTGATTTGGAGTCGCGCATCGACCAAATTCGAGAGCTAGCAACAGAAAATGGCGTTGACGTGTCGGAAGAGATTCGCCGACTAGAAGCCCGCGCCCGCCAATTGCGCCAGGAGATTTTTAATAGTTTATCGCCGTCGCAAAAATTACAATTAGCAAGGCATCCCCGTCGTCCCAGCACCTTGGATTACATTCAAGCTATTAGCGACGAATGGATGGAGTTACACGGCGATCGCCGTGGAAGCGATGATTCTGCTATAGTTGGTGGCGTTGCGCGCCTTGCAGGGCGACCAGTCGTCATCTTAGGCAATCAGAAAGGACGCGATACAAAAGATAATATTGCCCGTAATTTTGGGATGGCTTCCCCTGGTGGCTATCGCAAGGCTATGCGGTTGATGGAACACGCCAACCGCTTTGGAATGCCAATTTTAACTTTTATTGATACTCCAGGGGCTTTACCCACAGTCGCAGCTGAAGAACAAGGAATTGGGGAAGCGATCGCCTATAATTTACGCGAAATGTTTAGCCTCGACGTACCGATTATTTGTACCGCAATTGGTGAAGCTTTTTCTGGTGGTGCTTTGGGTATTGGTGTCGGCGAACGCCTGCTCATGTTTGAACACGCAGTTTATACTGTCATCACCCCCGAGGCTTGTGCTGCAATTGTTTGGCGAGATGCAAGTAAAGCCGCTCAAGCTGCTATGGCATTAAAAATGACAGCAATCGATTTACAAAATTTAGGTATTGTTGACCAAATCTTACCAGAGCCAATCGGCGGCGCTCACTCCGACCCTCTCAAAGCCGCGATCGCTCTCAAGCAAGCTTTGCTACAACATTTAGAAGAATTAACTCAACTTACCAGCCAACAGCGCCGTCAACTGCGGTATCAAAAATTCCGTCAAATTGGTGTTTTTACCGAATTTGACTCCTAAGTTTTGTCAGAAGATGAAGACGGAAAAGATGGTGATATAATCAACGAGGGGTGTAAAGATTTTTTACAACCTCTCATTTTTGTCTCATGCTAGGCAAAACAAAGCAAAGTGGACAATAGGTAGCAGCAATGTCTACCGTAACGGCTGGCGATCGCCAATCGATCGGTAATCTCTATGTTCTATTCAACTCTACTAGAGATTTACATAATAAATCCGCGATTGAATGGCTATAGCCAACATGAATAAAGAATTAATCATCTGCCCGAACGTTCGAGACAAAAATTCTTGCAGGTAAAGTATAAGTTGAATCTAGAGGTAATTGCATCTATCAGGGGTAAGAGATTGACATGAGTACAACAGCCATGCAATTTGTGGTGCGATTAAGTTGGAGTTTATGACATTGACAACGGGAAAACGCGCCCTAATTACGGGTGCTAGTAGTGGGATTGGTAAAGCAACAGCCCTCGCCTTTGCAAAGACGGGAGTAAACTTAGCTCTAGTTGGTCGTTCGCTAGACAAGTTAGAGGCAGTTGCAAGTGCAGCAAGGCAGACAGGCGTAGAAGCAAAAACTTACGCCCTGGATCTTGCCCAAGTTCATGTCGTGCCAGAGAAGATGGCTGCGATTGCAGCCGATTGTGGAGCTATAGATATTTTGGTCAATAGTGCAGGTATGGGCTACACGGGGGCTTTGAGTGCTACGCCTCTGCCTGACTGGCAAAAAGTGATAGATTTAAACCTAACTAGCGTGTTTGGGTGCATCTTGGCAGTTTTACCCACAATGCACCAGCGCGGCTCCGGTACAATTATTAACGTTGCTTCCATCGCCGGACAAACTCCCTTCCCCAACTGGGGAGCTTATTCCGTCAGCAAAGCTGGTTTGATTGCCCTATCCAAGACCCTAGCAGCAGAGGAAAGCGCTCGCGGTATTCGCGTCACCACCATCTGTCCTGGTGCTGTGAATACAGAACTTTGGGACAGCGAAACAGTTCAGCATAACTTTGACCGTAATGCCATGCTGACACCAGAAATTGTCGCTCAGTCAATCGTACATACAGCCTTGTTACCAACACCAGCCGCGATCGCCGAATTAACTCTCATGCCCGGTGGTGGCGCTCTATAAGTCATTTGTTATTTGTCATTTGTAAGTGAATGCTATCGAAGCGTCTACGATATCCACAAGCAATTAGAAATATAGCTTGTGGTTTTAGATTCTCAAAGTTGGACAGTCTACCCGTTGTCACTGGTTAACTTTCCACTTCCTGCTAACTCATGGCTAATGACCAATGACTAATGACCAATAACCATTGTTAAACTTTATCTGAGACATACACCATGACTATTGCTGCTTCTAACGGTTCTAATGGTTCTACCAATCGCTTTCAATCATCGCCTTTGAATTCCGATCTGGTGGAGGCGATTCAATCCCGACCAGACCGCAACACCCACAACGGTCAAAAACCAAACTTACAGACTCCTACCGAAGCAGAAGCCCACGAGTCGATGATGGAGGCTGTACGCGCCCTCTTGATCGGTGTAGGCGAAGATCCAGAGCGAGAAGGTTTGTTGAAAACTCCTAAGCGTGTTGCGGAAGCCATGCGGTTTCTCACCAGTGGCTACAGTCAATCTTTAGAAGAACTCGTCAACGGAGCCATTTTTGATGAAGGTCATAACGAGATGGTACTCGTGCGCGATATCAACTTTTTCAGCTTGTGCGAGCATCATATGCTGCCTTTTATGGGTAGAGCGCACGTAGCCTATATTCCCAATCAAAAAGTGGTGGGTCTGAGCAAGCTAGCTCGAATTGTCGAGATGTACTCCCGCCGCTTGCAAGTACAAGAACGACTGACGCGCCAAATTGCTGAAGCAGTACAGGAAATTTTAGACCCTCAAGGCGTAGCAGTGGTTATGGAAGCAACCCATATGTGTATGGTAATGCGTGGGGTGCAAAAACCTGGTTCTTGGACTGTTACGAGTGCCATGCTTGGAGTATTCCAGGACGAGCAAAAAACCCGCGAAGAGTTTTTCAACTTGATTCGCCATCAACCAGCTTTCTTTTAAGCGATCGGGGAGTCGTAGGGGTGCACGGCTGTGCGCCCGTACTAGTGAATCAGAAGTCGTAAAGAGTGTATTCTTTTCGTCACCACATGGTCTGATAATTTGCGATCGCGCTTTAGTCAGTTTTAATCAGTACTTAGTTATACTGCACCCAATGACATTCAGCATTTGGGTGCTTTTTTTCAGAAAAAAAACTAAAATCTCTGCCAAATAAAATACTTTCTCAAAATAAAAATTAAACTCTATTAGCTAAGTACGTAAATTCCTGTAAATAAACATCGCCTGGGGAGGACAGAGCGAATTGATGTCAGATATAAAAAACTTAAACAGTCGAGCCATCCGTAAAATTTATTTCCTGATATGATATCGCGTGACATTTGTATACTGGACTTTGGGGTGAGGTGTGAGGAGTAAAAATGACTAATTATGTCGATTTAAGCGGTAAACCATTCCATTTCGTCGGTATTGGTGGTATTGGGATGTCTGCTCTTGCTTATATCTTAGCTAAGCGTCGTTTACCTGTTTCTGGCTCCGATATCCGAGAGAGTCATATCACCGAGAAATTAGCAGCTTTAGGAGCGCATATTTTTAGTCGCCAAGATGCATCCAATCTGGAGTTTTTTCGCTCTCAGACCGATGCCAGCCCCCAAGCCTTAGCAGTGAGCGGTAATAGTGCGCCTGTATTTCTCAAGTCATCAAGACGAGCTAGTCCAGCGATCGCCAACAGCAAAATTGCCGACTTACCACAAGTCATCTGTTCGACGGCAATTCATGCAGGTAATTTAGAGTATCAAGCAGCGCTAGATTTAGGTTGTCCGATCTTTCATCGTTCCGATTTGTTGGCAGCACTGATTCAAGAGCGTTATAGCATTGCCGTAGCTGGGACTCACGGTAAAACAACCACCAGCAGCGCGATCGGGTATATGCTACTCAAAGCTGGTCTCGACCCTACCATCATCGTTGGTGGAGAGGTAAAAGCATGGGAGGGTAACGCGAGGCTCGGTAACAGTCAGTATTTAGTAGCAGAAGCAGATGAATCGGATGGTTCTTTAGTCAAATTGGCTTGTCAAATTGGCGTAGTTACTAACATCGAACTCGACCATCCCGACCACTACAAGTCTCTAGAGCAGGTAGTCAAGACTTTTCAAACTTTTGCGCAACAGTGCCAGCATGTCGTAGGTTGTATAGATTGCCAAACAGTCCGCGATCGCCTGCAACCGACAATTAGCTACAGCCTCAATCCAGAGATGGCGGCAGACTACACGGTATCCAACGTGATTTACGGTGCTGATGGGACGATCGCCACGGTATGGGAGCGAGGCAAAGAGTTAGGGCAGTTGCGTTTGCCATTGCTAGGACAACATAATCTCAGTAATGCCTTAGCCGCGATCGCTGTCGGTCGGCTGCTGGGAGTAGAATTTGCGGCGATCGCCGACAGTCTAACCACCTTTGAAGGCGCTAGGCGTAGATTTGAACTGCGTGGTGTTGTTAATGACATCCAATTCATCGACGACTACGCGCACCACCCCAGCGAACTCCAGGCAACCCTGGCGGCTGCGAAGTTGCAAGCTAAACCCCAAACTAGAGTCGTGGCGATCTTTCAGCCTCACCGCTACAGCCGTACTCTGACTTTTTTGTCAGACTTTGCTAAATCTTTTAGTCATGCCGATGCCGTCGTTCTCACGGATATCTATAGCGCAGGCGAGTCCAATTCAGGGCAGATTGACGGCGAGAGACTAGCAGCACTGGTTGCAAACCATCATCCTCAAGTCACGTATTTACCTACACTTGCTGCTGTCGAGGAGTTTTTGGTAGATAATTTGCGTTCTGGAGACACAGCTTTATTTTTAGGTGCAGGGAACTTGAATCAAATTATTCCCAATGCAATTGAAAGAATCAAGGCTAAAGGCTGACAGTTATCAGTTATCAGTTATCGGTGAAAGCGTGACTAGTGGCTGGTGACTAGAAAAGAATCCAGCTCTCAATCGCCACTAGCTACGCACCACAAACCACACACCACGCATCACTCACTATGAACTCCTCCCAACACCCCAATCCAATTCCGATTTCAGAAACTGCTGGCGATCGCCAGATAATATACTTGCCTGGAACAAAATGCGCGATTAAATCTCAAGTCCCACTAGCTAGTCTCACATCCTTTCGGGTTGGAGGACCAGCCCAATGGTATGTAGCACCTCAAAATCTAGCAGAATTGCAAGCTAGTTTGGAGTGGTCGCGCTCAGAAGGATTAGCCGTGACACTAATTGGAGCAGGTTCTAATTTATTAGTTAGCGATCGCGGTCTTACTGGTTTGGTCATTGGCACTCGTCATTTGCGCTACAGCCGCTTCGATCTGGGAACCGGTCAATTGACCGTGGCTGCTGGAGAACCTTTACCTCGCGTAGCTTGGCAAGTGGCAGAATTAGGCTGGCAAGGGCTGGAGTGGGCTGTTGGAATTCCTGGTAGTGTCGGCGGTGCTGTGGTCATGAATGCAGGAGCGCACAAAAGCTGCATTGCCGATATTTTAGTCAGCGCTCAAGTTTTGTCTCCCTCTGGGCAGCTAGAAACCCTTACTCCAGACCAACTAAGTTACAGCTATCGCACCTCAATTTTGCAAGGCAGCCAGCGCCTCGTCACTCAAGCTATCTTCCAACTGCAACCAGGCGCAGATCCGCAACAAGTGCTAGCAGCCACCACCGAACACCTAGAGCAAAGGCGGCGTACTCAACCCTATCATCTACCTAGCTGTGGTAGCGTGTTCCGTAACCCCCTACCCTACACCGCTGGCTGGTTGATCGAACAGTCAGGCTTGAAGGGCTATCAAATTGGTGCAGCTCAGGTCGCACAGCGCCATGCTAACTTCATTCTCAACTGTGGTGGTGCGAAAGCTAACGATATTTGGCAGCTAATTCGTTACGTCCAGCATCATGTAGAAGAACGTTGGTCACTACTGCTAGAGCCAGAAGTGAAAACAATTGGAGAATTTTAATATTAGTGACCAGCTATCAGTTATAGCGATTCTCGTTATGATGCGATACATTCGTAGGGGCGCACAGCTGTGCGCCCCTACAGATCTTGTATTTCATCGAATTGAAAAAGGCTATATCAGTTATCGATACTTTGTAGAGACGTTACATGTAACGTCTCTACAAAGTGCCGCTCCCGACTCCCTAATTACAAATTACGTATCACAACTTCACCTTTGCCCTTTATCGATTCTCGGCGCATCTATAATTTAATGGAACTTCGATTAAATCGACTCAACTAGCATATGACACAAGGACAAGGAAAAGGATTTGGCTTCGGTCTGGGCAAAATGAAGGAACTCGCAGATGCCTTCAAAAAAGCGCAGCAGGTGCAAGAAGGTGCGAAAAAGCTTCAAGAAGAATTGGAGATGATGGAGATCCAGGGCGAAGCTGGTGGAGGTATGGTCAAAGTGTCTCTCAGCGGTAACCAAGAACCTCGACGGGTAGAAGTGGCTCCAGAAGCACTGCAAGAAGGCGCAGATGTCCTTTCCGATTTAGTGCTGGCAGCGATGAAAGATGCGTACAACAAATCTACTGCTACCATGCGAGAGCGGATGGAAGAGTTAACTAGTGGTTTGGAATTGCCAGGAATGTAAATTCGTCATTCGTCATTCGTCATTCGTCATTTGTATACAACTAATGGCTGATGGCAAATGACAAATGACAGACAAAAAGCAATTGTCAAAAATTATTTGTATGTATAAGTTACTTTTTGTCTGCCTGGGAAATATCTGCCGTTCTCCAGCGGCAGAAAATATTATGAACCATCTGATCGATCGCCATCAGTTAAGCGATCGCGTTGTTTGCGATTCTGCTGGTACGGGTGGCTATCATGTTGGCAGTCCGCCAGACCGTCGCATGACATTTGCAGCAGCTAATCGGCTGGGAATTCAGCTATGCGGTCGAGCGCGCCAGTTGCAAAAATCAGATTTGGTGGAATTCGATCTAATTTTGGCAATGGATCGAGAAAATTACTACGATATTCTGGCGCTAGATTTCAGTGGTAAATACCGCGATAAAGTGCATTTGATGTGTGACTTTTGTACCGCGCATACCATAAAAGAAGTGCCTGACCCCTACTACGGTGGTGCAGAGGGTTTCAACCAGGTAATTGACCTCCTACTTGATGCCTGTAACGGACTGCTCGATCGCGTCAAACAGGAAATTGTAGACAGCGAACAGTGAACAGCTATCAGTTATCAGTTATCAGTGACCACGCACCACGCACCACGCGCCACGCACCACGCATTATTCAACCAACCGATGCTTCATGGCATAACCGACGAGTTCGGCTCGGTTGTTGGTTTCTGTTTTGCGCAGGAGATTGCTAACGTATTTTTCTACCGTGCGGGGACTGAGGTGGAGCTGGCTGCCAATTTGAGCGTTGGAAAGACCGTGAGTGAGCATGACTAACACCTCCTGCTCGCGTTGGGTGAGGTGGAAGGGAAAATCAAGTTTTTCGACGATCGCCGTTGCGGTTGTCTGGGGACGCAAGCCTTCTTCCTGCGATAGGCGATACTCTGATTGGATCATTTGCGATCGCTCCAACAAATTGCGGATTGCCGCTCCTAGTTCTTGTAACTCAAACGGTTTAGGTAGGTAAAGATCTGCTCCCGACTGATAGCCTTGAATTCGCTCTTCAGTTTTGTTACGTTCTGTTAAAAAAATGACTGGCAGCAGTCGAAATGAAGGGTGTTGTCTGACACTCCGTACCAATTGATAGCCATTCATGCGCGGCATCACAATATCTGTCACCATCAAATGAGGGCGATAAGTCTCGACCATATCCAAGCCTTGTTGCCCATCAGCAGCCGTAATGACTGAGTAACCAGCCATCTCAAGATAATCACTGATAGCCAGACGAGTCCCAGGATCGTCATCAACAACAAGAATAGTCAGAGGCATGAATAATATGGAGTTACTACACTGAGTAAAGATGGTGCGGTTTCTGGCTGTACTGTGACAGTATTAACCGAGGATTTATTTATCCTACCGAAACATATCCATGCAAGTAATTCCAACTCTTGATAGAAAATTGTCATCGCGATCGCTACAGTAGGAGATAGGAGTCAGGGATGTTAGAAGTTTGTTTGACGGGTTAAAGTCCCTAAGATAATCTATGGAGAGAGTTTAAACAAGGCATCTTCACTGAACTCTAACAGTTCATCCGTGGGAATAATTCTGTCTTCTGTGTCTTTACCTCAGAAAATGAGATGTATTTCTAATTTCGAGAGTAGCGATTTAGCATGGCAAGATAGCGAGAAACGTGATAAGTTCGCAATAGCCAGCATACCTTAACTTTTAGCAAGGTAGATGTAAATCTTTTAGCAAATAGTCGATAATTTATTTTCCCCTTACTTTAGTACTTTAGAGCAGCACGAGAATACTGCAAGAAAACTTCAATGAGCGACAACGACGGTTATAAGGTATTGAGCGACAATCGCAAAGCCCGCTTTTTGTACGATATCCTCGAAACCTATGAGGCAGGACTGCAACTCATGGGTACAGAAGTCAAGTCAATCCGTGCAGGTAAAGTCAACCTGCAAGATGGCTATGCTCTTATTCGTAACGGAGAGGCATGGCTAATTAACGTTCATATCTCACCCTATACTAACAGCAGTCAATATTTTAATCACGACCCTCGCCGCACTCGTAAACTACTACTGCATCGGCAGGAAATTCGCAAGCTGATTGGTAAGGTAGAACAACAGGGTTTGACATTAGTGCCGCTAAAACTGTATCTCAAACGCGGCTTAGTCAAAATTAGTATTGGACTGGCTAAAGGGAAAAAACTCCATGACAAGCGGGAAGATTTAAAGCGCCGTCAAGACCAAAGAGAGATACAAAGGGCGATGAAAAACTACTAATTAGAAGTTAATTTAACTACAAGCAAAAAGTTAAATTTGGTTAAGAAAAGTGTTTTTTCTATTTCTTTAGCTAGATCTACCAACAAATGAGTTTTCTGGCTTAAGAGCGATTTAGTTTAGATTGCTACTGAATAGATTAGTAGGCAGCATAACAATTCAACTAGAAAACATAACCATGAAAATTGCTGCTCTTTCTAAAATAATTAGTGCTGGAGTTCTCGCCTTCAGCTTGACAGCACTACCTGTATCTGCGCAAACTACCACCACCCCAGACTCTGGAACAACAACGACTCAACCTACAGTTGTTGACGATGACGTAGACGATCGCGATGATGATAGTAACTGGGGTTGGCTTGGCTTACTCGGTCTAGCTGGTTTACTCGGACTAGCTGGAAGAAAGAAAAAAGAACCTACAGCATATCGCGACCCCGATCGAACTGTAGGTAGCACGACTTATAGAGAATAATCTTTCTGATTTTCCACAAATGGAGATCTAAGATAATGTCTGAGGGAAAATGAATAACTAGGCAATTTTTGTGACTGCCATACAAGCAAGTTGCCTAGTTTTTTCAGTATCTAGGTGTAGGCATTTCGGGAGATGTCAGAAGTGGCGATCGCTCTTTAGCTTAGATGAGTAATGTATTTACTTTCACCCATCTATGATTTATATTCCCGACCCACAAATTCCCGATCCGACACCAAGTCCCCTACCTCAACCGACTCCAGAACCAACTCCCTCACCAGCACCGGAACCCGTACCGAGTCCAGTACCGCAGCCAATTCCATCGCCAGCACCAGAACCCGTACCCGCACCAATTCCCCAACCCGTACCTGCACCAATTCCGCAACCAATTCCCGAACCGGTGTAGCTAGCAGCAAATGCTATTCCTTGACTGAGAAATCTACAGTTTCGCAAAGATTAACTTGGCGCTTGTCTATTTCACCATCATCAGTAATAGCACGGATGTCGTAAAGGCATGAGGTGGAGTTGTCTTCAAAAACTATGTCCGCCGATTCATCTGGAAGTAGAATATCTTTATCCAAAAGATTTGCTCCCCACTTGTCAGCGCCAGAATTAGATATGTGTAGTTCCTGAATATTGACGCTGGTTTCATTGTGCAGCGTAAAATCGCGGATATCGGCTCTGGCGGCTGGAGCGATCGCACCAATAACTGGTAAGCACAAGCTAGCAGCAATAAGTAAAATAGAAGTCTGATTCTGCAACACAAACGTTAACCTAGATAGTTGTCTCAGGATAGAATTCACCTGTAGTAAAAACCTCCGTGAATTTTGTGAAATTAAGTTTCATATATCCCTCTGAGATTTTGTTATCCTGACAAAGGAATAAGCGATCGTTACACAGCCATGCTCAGAGCCGGAATTGTCGGACTGCCTAATGTCGGCAAATCTACATTGTTTAATGCTTTAGTTGCCAATGCCAAAGCGGAAGCAGCTAATTTTCCTTTTTGTACAATTGAACCAAATGTGGGCGTGGTTGCCGTACCAGACGAACGATTAAAGGTGCTTGCCGAAATTTCTAACTCCGCGCAAATCGTGCCTACGCGGGTTGAGTTTGTCGATATTGCGGGTTTGGTCGAAGGTGCAAGTCAGGGAGAAGGACTAGGCAATCAATTTCTGTCCCACATCCGCGAAGTTGATGCCATCGTCCATGTCGTGCGTTGTTTCGAGAATGACGATATCATTCACGTCGCTGGTTCTGTCGATCCGGTGCGAGACATTGAGGTGATTAATTTAGAACTGGGTTTAGCAGATTTAGCTCAAATCGAACGTAGAAGCGATCGCGCCCGCAAGCTAGCTCGAACCAGCAAAGAAGCTCAGCTAGAATTAACTGTGTTAGATAAACTGACAGAAGCTCTCAATCTAGGTAAACCAGCGCGTCAAGTTAGTCTAACTGATGAAGAAGCTGTTTTAATTAAAGGGTTGGGATTGCTCACAGCTAAACCAGTCATTTATGCCGCAAATGTATCGGAGGACGATCTGTCAACTGGAAACCAATGGGTGGAACAAGTCAGACAGTTTGCAGCCTCTGATAAAGCACAGGTGGTTATAGTTTCAGCACAAGTGGAATCGGAATTAGTCGAGATCCCCGAAGAAGAACGAGCCGAATTTCTTGCCACATTAGGGGTAGAAGAAGGCGGGTTAAAATCTTTAATTCGCGCTACCTATGAATTACTCGGTTTGCGTACCTACTTTACTACAGGTCCAAAAGAAACTCGTGCTTGGACAATTACCGCAGGAATGGTAGCACCGCAAGCTGCTGGAGTCATTCACTCTGATTTTGAGCGCGGTTTTATTCGTGCTGAAACGGTGGCATACGATGACCTAGTAGCCAATGGCTCGATGAATGGAGCCAAAGAGAAAGGCTTAGTCCGTAGTGAAGGAAAAGAATACATCGTCAAGGAAGGGGACGTGATGCTGTTCCGGTTTAACGTGTAGTGTTTTAGAAGGAGCCAGGAGACAGGAGGCAGAAAACTAGAATGACTCCTAACTCCTCTGACAAAATCCTTTTAGGAGTTATGAGTTTTTGACGACACTGGTATCCTTAAGGGTAAATTCTTGAGCGCGGGAGCTATGCACTAAAGTCCAACCTGCTTTTAATAACTTTTGGTAGGTTGCCCAACCCTTAGAACCACCTGGAATAGGATAGTCTGGTACGGCGAATTGGCGAAAAGTAGTATATGGCTTCCAAGGCTCGTCGGGCGAGAGTTGTAAGTGTAAGATTTTTTCTCCCTCTTGGGCTTGAGATAACCAGCACATACGTCTAGACATAAAAACTCCTCATGGATTAAGTAAACGGCAAAAACATTCAGAATTTTAGCGATCTAAACTGTGGTTAACTGTCGTTAAAGTTGCGATCGCACTTAGGTAAATCGATACATCACACTTACTTATGATTTTTAAGTATTGAGTGAATTTTGCGAATATAAGTAAATTAGCTGCGAGCGATCGAGAAATATGCAATTGGCAAATACGTAACCGATAAATCTGCCATCCACTAGGGAAACGCTATCTTGCATTGGCTTTCCTCTGTTAGGTCGTAATTCAGCTAGTTTTTGTATTCAAATTGACAGAATTCTATCCAAGATTAAATCCCAGAACGATCTACTGCTGAATAATTAGCGAATAAGCATAGCAGCATATTTCGGGAATTTATTTTTATTCCTAAGATATTCTTAATGTTTTGCCAAGTCTGGAGCGAATGGAATTGCTAACGAATGTCATTTTATTGTTTGACTGCGACAAGAGAGATCCCCCCTAGCCCCCCTTCAAAAGGGGGGAAATAAATGCCACTTTTTAACCCAGTTAGGGGATCTGCGTAAGACTTTACGCCCGACCTAGATTGACCGGATCGCCTTCCACAGTGGGCGCGGGTTGCACGCCCAAAATTCGCAGGATCGTAGGAGCAATATCGATATTACGCACTCGCTTAATTGTCCCAGTACCAATATCTGGTCCAGCAGCATAAAAAATTGCGCTCATCTCTGGTAATTCTGGATCGTAGCCATGAGCGCCGTAGAAGTTGGGGACTGATAGCAATGGAGTCTCTGAAGCCGGATCGCCCAAACGTTGTACCACTGGGGTTTGAGTGCCGTCAAAATTGTACCCCAGTCGCATAATTGCAAAAACATCTCCGCTGTCTTGACCGATAAACTCACCTGTATCTAAGCCAAAGTTGCGATCGCTCGGATCGTTGGGTATGGGACGAGCGTAGATCTTATCGAAGATCGCTACAGATTTGCTTCCCGCAGTATAGTTTGGATTAGTATCGGTAAATTTGGCTAAAGCATTAACCAACTGTTGTTGCAGCGTGACATATTCTGCTTTGCTCACAGTGCCATCCGGTTCTCGTCCCTGCAAATTGATGTAAATGTTCACCGCTGGACCCGAGGTAATTGCTCGTACTTTTGTATTATCAAATCCCAAGCTGCTGAGGTAGTTGTTGAGGCTAACTGCGGTGTGGAACGGGGCAAAACCGTGGTCGGAAACTACGATAATATTACTATTCGGTCTACCGCGCTTATTTGTCCCAACCGCCTTAATAATTTGCTGCACGGCTGTATTTGCTGCTCGATAAGCCGATCGCAGATACTTTTGATATCGCTCGATTTTTTCTCGGTCTTGGTTATTGGCAATTGAGTTTGGATCGCGAAAATCAGTCGCTTGGCGAGGATCGGTAATTAGAAATTGGTGTCCCGAACCATCGGGTTGTTCAATATATGTCAGTACGAGATCTGCATCGGAATTTCGGGCGATCGCCCGTAAAGCAATCCGCGTTTGGTAATCTACAAAAGTACGGACTTGATCTTGATAAATTGCTTCTAGTTCTAAATCGGGAAAATCATCAAAGCCTGAACTGATTCTTTCGGGGATGCGGAAGTCGGGCTGAGGAACCCAGAACCCAACATTGTTATTTGCATCGTCCACATCCGCCAAAACTGCTTGGTTGCGAGGAATATAGTTAGCAGAATAACGCGCTAACCGCACCTGGGAAAGGTCGGAGGCGAGTTGAGTGACATAGAAACTCGTACCGACTTTATTTGTACTACCTTCAAAATAAAATAAACTGGAGGTGCGATCGCTGGCTTTAAGGTAGGCGGAACCAGTAGCAGGGGGTTGAGATGCTCTAGGTTGGATACCGCGATCGGCATCAAAAATAATTAAAGTATCGTAGTTAACCGCTTTATCGTTGCTCGTATCGATCGCCGCTACTTGCAGGTTATAGGAACCGCCGCCACCCGTCAAGCTACCCGAACCGCTTGCGGGGATGGTTTCGAGAGTCGTTACTTTGACGGGGCTAAAAGACGATCTGCCTGCGGTTGTGAGTTGCTGAATAATCTCGCTAGCAGCGTCGCTAAAATCTGCTGCTGTAAAGCTAAAGCCCCTAGCTCCTACGCCGCCAAATGCGCCAAACGGTACGGTATAATCTACCGTGCGATCGCTAGCTGGTTGGACGATCGGACTGTCTGCTAAACCAGGAATTTTGATATCGAGTCCATCTGCACCGGGAAAGGTAGCTGCAACGACTTTCTTACCGTTGTTTCGCAGCGCAATCCAGAGAGATTCAGCAGTTTGGGTATGGTCGTCCAGAGGTCCATCAATTCCCACCGAGTAGCCGCCAATTGGAGCCGCAAAACCGCTGATATTTTGTTTGAAAGGACTGGCGACGAGGTGAAAGCTATTAGCATTAATATCGTTACGAGCAGCCGTAGAACCAGTACCGATCGCAATATGGGCTGGTGCTGTTAGAGATGGGGTAATAGTTTGATTTTGTTTTGCAACAAGTCCTTGACTTTGCAAAAATCCCAATCCCTTACGTTTGTCCAATACACCAGTTGCGAAGTAGCGATCGAGTAACGGTGGTGTTGCGCCATCTAAAGAAATCAGGACAATCTTGGGATGAGGTTTGTTAACAGCTGGAGTTGCAGCAAAGGAGTGAAATATAAAAGTTAATCCGAAAGTCACAATAACAATCGGGATAAAATGTTTGAGCGAAGCTAGACTGCAACTGAACGGAACTCTCAACCCCATATTTCTTATCCTCTATGAAAGTCTTAATCCTACGCTGCAAGATAGGAATAATCGGAGCATACCGTCATGACTTTAAGAACAGAATATGGGAGAGTTATCGGTAGTTGGTAATTGGTAGTTGGTTGGTCACTGGTCACCGATCGCTGATAACTGACAGTTGACGACTCCGGCGCGATCGTGACGAGCAGTTAATTTGAATACCGTACCATCATCAGGCGCGTATACTACCCATTCAACTAAAGCGCGATCGCTTGTAGAATCGGCTTGTCTTCTTAGGGGTGCAGAAGGTTGGTAGGCGCGTCCTTCGAGTTGTCCTACATCTTCTCGCAATTTACCCGTTACCAATTTTGCCCCTTCTGGTAGCTCGATTGCACATAGACAACCCCGTACCAGTTTTTTATCCATTGCTCTTTCGGTAACGTAGGTAGGTAGCCAACCTGTATTTTGAACGGCAAAGCGGATGCGGTAGTTAGAACCGCCTAAGTGACTGATACTCGCCTCATAGATTTCCAACTGAGGTGAGATTAACAAGTGCCATACCAACCACTCGGGAAAACGCGCAAGCTCTTTTTCCAAAAACTGCGGGGGAGGATTTGACCAGGCATACATTGCATCCCAGCCTCCTAGTTCGACTTGACCGAGTTGAGGATGCTCGAAGGGATACCAATCGATATAACCCTTACCACCTAAAACTTCATCGCTCCAACGCAGCATGGTTAAGTCATCTTCAAAGGGGTGTTCCCTGTACCAGTCGATGAATTTATACTCTTTAATTCCGGCTTGACGCTGCGGACTCCAAATTTCTACCGTCCAGGCAAATACCCCTTGATGTTCGTAAGCCCAATCATCAAATGCACCGGTAATAAAGTCTTTGGGATCGTAGCGAAATTCGTGAAAGACTGAGACAGCAGGGTATTGAGTGATTTCTGTGGCTTTATCGCCGATGCGTTGATAAACGCGCAAATCTTTAGTAGGTAACTCGTCGTCGCTTTGATGGCTGTAGGGGCGCAGGATAACACCACTAAAAGTATGAAAGGCGATCGCCCCTGTAATATTGAGATGACTCGTAATAAAATCAACTAGCGATCGCACTTCTGCTTCTGAGGCAGGATAGGGTCCAGCTCCCATTTGCTCTTGCTCTTGTCGCCATCCACTAGGGAAATTGCGGTTTAAGTCAAGTCCTTCTTTCGGTGGTGGAATGTCAATCTGGATACCGTTGTAGTTTTCAATTTCTCCCTCTGGGAGGATGCGATAATATTGTCCGCCCGTTTCTGTCGGTTCCCGTGGAATTAATAAACGCGGTTCAGTTGGGCAAACTTTCCAAGCACCATTCGGATCTGGTATTCTCATTTGTAGAATTCGCCCATCTCCGTCCATATCTGTCATCACTAGCCCATCTTCTCGTTCTCCCTGGTGAGGATAAGGACGAGTGCTAGAACGAATAAACTTTGGTTTGTTTGCCAAAGCCAACTCAGCACCATCAGGGTTGACGCGAGGACAGATATAAAATACGCGAGTATCCAAGCAACGGGCGATCTCAGGTTGAGTACCGTAGCCAGTCACCAACGTTTGCAGTAAATATAAGCAAGCACTTGAAGGCGCGAGTTCGGTAGCGTGAATGTTACCATCTACCCACAAAGCAGGCTTATCTACATCGTCGCCCGTCGCGAAATTGGTAACTGTTAATAGCCAAATGTCTCTGCCTTCGTAGCTTTTACCAATGCTTTGCAAGCGTAACAATTGCGGAAATTCTCGGGCGTATGCGCGGACAATCTCGGTCAAATCTGCATAGCGATAGTACTTATCGAACCGGACTTCTGGCATTTTCAGTTATCAAGTGGCTAGTGGCTAGTGGCTAGTGGCTAGTGGCTAGTGGCTGGTGGCTGGTGACTAGAATAACCTCCTTGTCTCCCTTGTCTTCCTTGTCTTCCTTGTCCCCGTTTTCCTTTCACTAACCCCGAACTCCTATTTTTTCGTCGGATTTACTTGTCCAGCCAGTTTGCGGTAATATTCCATCTGCGGATCGGGACGACGATTAGGCGTGAAGCTGGGTTCGATTTTTTCTGATTTGACTTCAGTTATTTGCCGCTCTGCTGCCGATTCTATATTATTTTGGCGATCGCCTTCTACGTAATAACTAGAATTTGAAAATCCTAGCGCTTGCAGCAAAACCAGTAAGCGTTGATAAAAGAGATTAAAAATTTGGCGGAAAAATCCAAATATCTGATACAGTAATCCTTCTAGGCGAATGAACGAGTTCCGAAGCAGTTGCTGCAATCTATCCATACTATTGACCTCTCAAAGCAGCATCAATCTAACTTTGGGTGTAACCGTAATACTAACAGTCTATATTTCTCAGATTACTACTATAAGTCAACATTTGTTGACCACCAAATGGATGATATAGCGATCGCCCCACAATTCCTATCGTGCGATCGCAATTCTTGTCAATATAATGTATAGGCGTTATGTGTAACGTTTGTACTACTATGTCTGAATCTTATCAACCTCTACCTCCTCTCGATCCTAGTTTGGATATCAGCAAAAATCATTATTGGAATTATCACAACATTGAAGCGCTAATTAGTTGTAAAAAAACTCTAACTGCTTCAAAAGATGAAGATTTGTTTATTTCCATACATCAAATCTGCGAACTTGCTTTCCATCAAATGATTATTGACATGGAACGGGTGTTAGATGCTTTATCAAAGGCATTAGATACGGATTTAGTTATTAGTGCTACTAGCGAAGTGTGTTATTTCTTTCAAAGAGTATTGCGACTGTATGAGGTTGTTAATACTACCATGCCGATTCTCAACACTATGCGAGCATTTGTCGAATTTCGGACTAGCATTGGTCCTACAAGTGGCTTTCAATCAGTTCAATTTCGGCAGTTAGAAATTATGAGCGGAGTGAGAAAATATTGGGTAGGTGGGACTAAAGATTCTGAAGGTAAGTTACATATTGCCGAGACTGAATTCGATCGCAAATATGGCGATCGCATTACTCAATGGTTTGAGCATTATAAAGAACATAACTTAGCACATTATTACGATTTCCTCATAAGTCGTGCTGTAGGTGACACGCAAGCTGAGAAAGTTGCCCATTTACGCACTTATCCTGATGCCAATGCAGTTCTCACCTTTTTGCAAGCCTACGATAAATGTCAGACTCAATTTCATCAAGGACATTTAGGCTTGGCAATTCAACAACTTAAAATTGTTGGAGTAGAAGTCGGGACTGGGGGTACGTCTTTTAAAGATTATTTAGCGAAATATCACAGGGAAGAAGCGCCATTGTTTCCAGGGTTGAGCTAAGGGTACGTTAAATAACGTATCCTACAAAAATATATGTAAAAATAAGCACCTTTAATAGTGGCACAACAACCGTATATCTTCTCGAAACTACCTCTCATGATTGAGTAAACGCTCCTATAGTTTCGAGTATGAAAATTTACAAAGAAGATTTGCATTGGGCAGCTTCCCAAGGCTTAATTACTGAGGCGCAAGCAGACGCACTATGGCAAGCATTATCTCACCGGAGCGACCATCGCCCCCAATTTAATTTTGCCAACGTAGCTTTCTATTTTGGGGCTTTGGTTGTCATCTCTGCCATGAGTTGGTTTATGAATTTAGCATGGGAATCGTTTGGTGGCGGCGGAATCTTCCTATTAGCTAGTATTTATGCGTTTTGTTTTGTAATGGCAGGCAAAACTTTGTACTTTCGCCAAAACATGAAAGTTCCTGGGGGATTGCTATTTGCGATCGCAGTTTGCATGACTCCTCTAGCAATTTACGGACTACAAAGATGGACGGGATTTTGGATTCAAGGCGATCCAGGTGTATATCGAGATTACTATATTTGGATTAAAGGCAGTTGGTTTTTGATGGAATTGGGGACTGTTATTTCAGGTTTAATCGCGCTCAAGTTTGTCCGATTTCCATTTTTGACTGCGCCGATTGCTTTTTCACTATATTTTATGTCGATGGATTTAACGCCATTGCTATTTGGTAAAAATGAATTTACCTGGGAACAAAGACTTTTGGTTTCTCTATGGTTTGGAATTGCGTGTATTATCGTTGCGTATTTAGTCGATCTTCGCACCCGCAGGCGCGATGGAGATTTTGCTTTTTGGTTGTATTTATTTGGCTTACTTGCCTTCTGGTTTGGTATGACTTTGATGAGAGATAGCGATGAATGGCAAAAATTTATTTATTGTCTAATTAATTTGGGATTGATTTTGTTATCGGTGTTGTTGAAACGCAAAGTTTTTATGATGTTCGGAGCTATAGGAGTCTTTGGATATTTAAGTCACCTGGCTTATACAGTGTTTAAAGATGCCCTACTATTTCCGTTCGCACTCACTGTTTTAGGAATATCTATTATTTATCTAGGTGTGCTATATCAACGCCATAGTAGAGTCATTGAGCAATTCTGCGATCGCTGTCTCCCACAAGAATTGCGGCAGTTATTACCGCGAGATTAGGACATAACAATATCCTTACCAATGATCGATTACCAATTAGCAACTACAACTGATTCCTTGCCTTGAGCTGCAAATACCGCTCTACCAACTGTTCGGAAATCAAATCGGCTGGTGCATCTAATACCAAAACCCCTTTTTGTTTCAAACCAGCAAAGGCAACTTGACGCTGAGATAATAAATCTAAAGCCACAGCACGGGCATAAGTCGGATTCACTTCATTCGTAGAAGTATGAGCTAAACGATCCACTTGCCGATCGCGTAACGTAACGCAAAAAGGTAAATAACGGGGTGTCAGTCTTCCTAATGCAGCTAATAATTCGGCAGAAGCGGTTATATCAACAATGTCTGTAATTAATACTACCAAGGCTCTGCGAGCTTGTTGTTTGATAATACTCGTGACAGCACCAATATAGTCAGATTCGAGTAATACGGGTTGAATTGGTGTCAGGCGATCGATCAGTTGGTTTAATTGATGTTGCCCTCGTTCCGGTGGTATCCAAGTCTGCATTTGCTTATCAAATACTCCCACACCCACGCGATCGCCGCGATGAATTCCCGCTAGTGCTAAAGCCAAAGTTGCGTTTAAACCCCAATCAAATCGCTTTAAACCCGATACTTGAGCCGTCATCAAGCGTCCTCTATCCAATAGAATAATCAGGGTTTGTTCGTGTTCTGGCTCCAAAACTCGCACCAAAGGACGGTTGCGACGTGCCGTAGCTTTCCAGTCAATCAACCGCAAATCGTCACCCGTACCATAATCTTTAAGTTCGGCAAATTCCGTTCCGATTCCCCGTTGGCGCAGCTTGCGAATTGAACCAGCCGATTGTAGCGTCAGACGAATGGAGAGCGATCGCAATCCTACCAAGTCAGGATAAACCTTGACTTTCTGACTTTGAGGAATTTTCCAGTTATCCCAACCTAATCCCCAAGCACCCAATTGTCTCACTTGCAGATCTCCCCAGGCAAATTCTCCCCGTTGGTTAGGGTGAATTGTATAAGTTAATTCTGTCGTGCTGTTGGGTGCAAGCGCAGCAGTCAGCGTAGTTGCAGAAACAGCAAACTGCATTGGGTAATAATCGCAAATCTGAATTTGAGCTGATTTTTTCAGCGATCGCACTGTCAAAACCACCGAATTATCCCGTCCGATGGAGAGTCTAGCAGGCAGAGATCGCTCGACTTGGACGCGATGACGGCGTACCATTAGGCTATCGGCGATCGTCAGCCCTAAGATAACAGCATCAAACAGCAGCATCACCAAGATACTGCGCGGTACGTTCCAAATTGTGGCTAATAGGGGTGCGATTGCTATTCCCAACAACAGCAACAAATAAACTCTTCTGGTAGGAATCATAGGGAGATAGATAAAGGCATCATACCAATTTACTCTCAGTTGCGGGAGTCGGTGTAGAGACGTTGCAGGCAACGTCTGTACGGGAGTCAGGATTATTTTTGACTTTTGACTTTTGACTTTTGACTCCCGATGCTATCTTGAATAAGAATGATTATCATTTTTAAGTATTGTCTAGCACGATTGTCATGCTTGCAGAAGCTTCCAATACCGATATTGCCATCATTGGCGCTGGTCCCCACGCTCTCACGTTTATTGCCTACTTGCTGCAAAAGCGGAAAAAGCTGCGGCACAGGTTTGCTGTTTTCGATCCAAGTGGAATGTGGTTGCAGCAGTGGCAGCAACAATTTGCGGCTTTTGAGATCCCTCATTTACGTTCTCCTGCCGTCCACCATCCCGATCCCAACCCATACGCCTTGCGAAAATTTGCCGCATGTCGTCCCCAGGAATTATTTGCCCCTTACGATCTGCCAGGAACGCAATTATTTCAAGATTTTTGTACCGATTTAATTCGCCGTTTGGATTTGCCACCAGTTTTCAAAGCAAAGGTTTTGCGGATCGAACCCTTACAACATCGGTTGCGTCCTCGGTTTCGCTTGTGGCTAGCAGACGATCGCACGGTTGTTGCCCGTAGGGTAGTATTCGCCAAGGGTAGCAGTCAAATTCACACACCTGAGTGGGTGAGTCAAATTCAGTCTCCTTATCCGCCAGAACGGTTATGTCACTCTCAACAAGTGGATTTGCGAAAATTGAACTTAGCTGGAGAACGCATATTAATTATTGGTGGTGGATTAACTAGCGGGCATTTAGCTGTAGGTGCGATCGCCCGTGGTGCTAAAGTCGTGTTGATGGCAAGGCGCAACTTACAAGAGAAATTATTTGATGCCGAACCAGGGTGGCTGGGACCGAAATATCTCAAAGATTTTTGGGCAGAACCGGACTGGGAAAAGCGTTGGTATTTGATTCAACAAGCTAGAAATGGGGGTTCCCTCACGCCAGCAATGATGCTACAGTTGCGGCGGCTCATGCGGTGCGATCGCTTGCAAATTCAAGAACAATGCCAAGTCGTCAAAGCAGTATGGCAAGGGAATAGTTGGTTAGTGCATTGCCATAATGGGGAAGAGAATGAATGCGATCGCATTTGGGTCGCAACAGGGACGACACTTGACGTGACTGCCGAACCTCTGCTGTCAGACATGCTCAATACCTTTCCTCTAACTATAGCTAGAGGTTTACCCGTTCTCGCTCCCTGCTTGCGCTGGTCGGGATGCGAATTATACATGATGGGCGGTTTAGCGGCATTACAAGTAGGACCAACTGCTAGAAACTTATCAGGTGCAAGAATGGCAAGTGAAAGGATCGCGTCTGCTTTGTAGCTTCACTGTTGGCAAAGGTGGCAGTTACCAGACTGGAATTGTTTACTCTTAATAATACCCTGCACGCGACTACAAAAAATATGGCAATAGCTATAGCTAACACCGCAACTGAAACCTATATTTTGTGCATCTTATAATACAGTCGTAGCGTGCAAAATATTGTTATTTTAGTTACTCCAAGTCATTTTTTACAAAAGTTATTTTTTGATAATATTTAAACACTTATAAAAAGACAGAATCACTTCGCCGCTCGACGAACCCAAAAGATGTTCTCGACTGATTTTTGAACATCTATCTTAGGAATGAGTTCAAAAGAATAAACCTGCTGCAGGAATCAAAAAATCATGGATGTCATTCTGTTGGCGAAGCCTTCCCGAAGGGTACGCAACGCAGTGTAGTGAAGAATCTCCCAGATGTTTCGCTTCGCGTGTGGATGACAATTCAAGTATTCACGCAGGAGGTCTAATAAGCCAAAAGAGTTGTAGAATTCGACGAAATTAGCAACTGCCATCTTCAAGTAAAACAGTTTTTTGAGTTTGAGAAAATATCGTAATCCATGTAACTTTTTTTCTTTGCCATTCTCGGTAATTATGTAAAAAGGTGTGAGGTATATACTAATGAAACGACTTTTTAGAGATTCATTTTTCGTTTCTCTAGCGGTTATTGCTGCCAATTCTTTATATTTAAACTCAGCGATCGCGGGAGATATAAGTTCAGTGACTCCCATGACTGCAACAACCAGCGTTGAGACATTAACGACAAAAGAGCGATCGCCACAGCTAGCTCAAGTGACTTCAGTTTCCCAATTATCAGACGTGCAGCCTACAGATTGGGCATTTCAGGCATTGCAATCTTTGGTAGAACGATATGGTTGCATTGCGGGATACCCCGATGGAACTTATCGCGGTAATCGCGCTTTAACTCGTTATGAATTTGCCGCAGGGTTAAACGCTTGTTTAGATCGAGTCAACGAACTGATTGCCACCGCTTCTGCCGATATGGTCAACAAAGAAGACTTGGCAACTTTACAACGGTTGCAAGAGGAGTTCGGTACGGAACTTGCAACTTTGCGCGGTCGAGTCGATGCTTTAGAAGCAACCACCGCCGAACTAGAAGCAAATCAATTTTCCACCACAACCAAATTGAGCGCTCAAGTCATTATGGCGGCTAGCGATACTTTTGGCGATGACGTGGAGGACAACACAGTCCTACAAACGAGAATGCGGTTCAATTTCCTGTCTAGTTTTACTGGTACAGATCAACTGCAAGTTCGCTTGCAAGCAGGTAATTTTAGTGCCTTTGACTATGTAGGAAACATTACAAATGAAGGACAGATAGCATATGCTACGGGTACTGATAACGATGTTGTCATAGATAACCTCAACTACAGTTTTCAAGTTGGCGATAATCTAAGAGTTTGGCTGCTAGCTAACTCTGGAGAATACGACGACGTTTTTGATATTGTCGATAACCTGATTACCGATACGAATGTAGGTGCAATTGGTAATCTCAGCTTCAACCCCATCTATAATGCAGGGGGACAGAATGCAGGGATAATTACAGAATTCTCGATAACTGAAGCTTTGAAACTGGGGCTTGGCTATCAAGCTGGTAATGCTGAAGATCCTGCCCCTGGTAACGGTTTATTTAACGGTAGCAACAGCTTTCTCGGACGATTAGAGTACGGGACTGACAGATTTAAGGTTGCCTTTGCCTATCTCCATACGTATGACGAAGCCTTAAACACGACAGAGCAAGGTAGTATTCGATCGCTGGTAGAAGTCACAGATGCTGATGGCAGCACGCGATCGGTAGTGGGCAATCACTACGGTGTAGAAGCACAGTTTGACATCACCCCTGGAATTAGAATTGGTGGATGGGCAGGATTGAGTAAGGCGATCGTGCTTGGATTGGGTGATGCTGATGTGTGGAACTATGCTCTGTCTCTCAGTTTTCCCGATTTGGGCAAGGAAGGAAACCTACTCAATATTATTGTGGCGGTGGAACCTAAACTAACGGGTACGAGTGGTTTTACTGTTGCTGATGGCGACGGTGTAGAAAGAAGAAGAGATCCCGATACTGGGTTGCACGTTGAAGCGTCGTATCGATATCAACTGACTGATAATATCTCGGTTGCACCGGGCGTAATTTGGCTGACTGCTCCTGGTCACGATAGCGACAATAGCGATATTGTTGTCGGTACGTTGAGGACAACGTTTGAGTTTTAGTTGTTAGTTAGTGATTGTTAGTTAGTGGTTGTAAATTCCCCTCATTTCTCGATCGAGATTTGGGGGAATTTTCTATGCACTGAACTGAAAGTAGGCTTTACCTAATTACCTAGTTACTGCTGGCGGTTTCAGCGTACAAACTACCTACACGGTAGGGAGGCCAAAAACGCACTGCTGCCTTACCAATAATGCGATCGCGACTAATAAAACCCCAAGCATGGCTGTCATAGCTGCGATTGCGATTATCTCCCAACACAAGGTAAGACTTGGGTGGCACGATCGCTGCTGCTAAAATGTATTCCGGTGGCTCGGCAATGTAATGTTCTGTTAAAGGGCGATCGTTGATATATACGATCCCATTTTTCACTTCTACTTTCTCTCCTGGCAGTCCAATAACTCGCTTCACATATGCATCGCGAGAATGCTCTTCCTGAATCACTGCTTCTGGAGGAGTAAACACGATGATATCTCCTCGCTGAGGATTGCCGATGTGGTAGCTAATTTTGTCTACGAAGAGGCGATCGTCAATCTGTAAAGTGGGCTTCATGGAAGTAGAAGGGATTAAGTAACACTGCTCCGCAGTTATCCGAATGCCAAATCCAATTAGCAATGTTATTCCCAGTAACTTAGAACCCTCAGCCCAAGGATTTTGCGATTTACTGACTCGAAAGCTGTGTACGGGCATAAATTTAGTAATTATTTTAACAGATATATTACGTATTTCTACCATAAACACTACGGAATCGCCACTAGAATCAGATAGATATCAATGAATTTTTCAGTAAATTTACGCACATCAGTGATTAGGGAGCAGGGAGCTGGGACGAGCTGGGAGCAGGGGGGCAGAGGGACAGAGAAGCAACAACCAATTACCAATTACCAATTACCACTCACTTGCTTTCAGTAACCAAAGTAAGGCTAGTCCATTCACCTTTATCGTTGTAACGTCTTATCAGTCTTTGTCGTAGATTTGGCTGTACTAGCCAACCCACTTCGAGAAAAAAGGCTTGTCTTAACTGCACTTGCTGAGGGCAAGTGGCAGAAGCGCCATCTGGTAGTAGCATAACTTGAGTCATTTGGCGATCGGGCTGAGAACCCTCAAAGTAGAGTAACGATCCGGTAATTTTGCCTGTGGAACTGATTTGGTAAGGGTTTTCTGGCGTAGAGTAGATAGTCAATTGTTGTGCGAGGCGATCGCTACCAAGGCGCTCGATTTGCAGTTGTGTAGAATAAGTATCGGGCGATCGCCAGTCGGGATAAATTGTGACCGCTTCCCCTTGCCACTTACCTATCAAGTCATCAACCTGTAGAGGGGGACGTTCTGGAGTTGTCGTACCAGCAAGATATTCGCGAATCAGCGTAATTTTATCCAACTTTCCGTTCGGTGTAAAAAGTTGCACTAAGCGCAAGCGGCGATCGCCATGAATCAAGCCAAGTTCTGCGCCAAATTCTGCAAACGGACTGAGTTGAATCGAACCTTGAGAAAACGCACCATTTTCAAAAAACAGTACCCCCTTACCCAGAGAACTGTATTCAAATACTTTTTCCTCGGCGGGACGATTGGATGGTAGGAAACGGACAATTTGACGGATAGTTTTATTGTCGTTTAATCCAGCTAGAGATACGACTGTAGGAGTATCTTCTATAAACTCTGCTTGGGGTGAGAACCGAGTAAACGAACCCTGCCATTCACCCAAATTTTGTAGCAAATATTGCCATTGCGATCGCATAAACAGTGACCAGTTATCAGTAACCAATGTAGGGGCGGGATTCACCCGAAATTTCTGTCAGAAACGAAGTCATCTAATAAACCCGCCCTGGCAGTTATCAGTTATCAGTGACCAATAACCAGTTTATTATTAAAGGATAATTCTATGGCAAAGCAGGTTGATTGCATAGTACTTGCTCAAGCAATTTTTCTACGTAAGCTTGCTACCGACCTCATAACTAACTATCGTGCATTCTATTCGCTTGGTATCTTAGAAATCTTCACACCTTGCATTGCTTGGCGCACTGGTATACGAACCGATAGTTGCTCTAACTGTGTAGCAGTTCTGTTTACTAGAAGTAGGACGAAGGCTGGGAGCCAGACTGCTGCTATCTAAGCTAGAGACAGAGCCACTATAAACCTCTGTAGCTACCCCATCCACGGTGCGATAGACTTTGTAAGTTGGATTACCCGTACCACTCCAAGTCCAAGTCAAATTCATCTCGGTTGTTCCTGACTTACTACCGGATAGCACGGGTGCAAGGTCATTACTGTAACTACTCAGGCGAGAAAACGCTCTACCCGTGACATCTTGATTTTCTGTAGCACTTACTGCACCGCGCAAGAACAGTTCGACTAAACTACCGTCAAGACAAGCATAAAAACCGCCAGCACCAAACTTAACGGCGGGTGAGGTGCTGCAAGTTGGATTGATATCTGTATCAGAAATTGAGTCAACTAAAATATCGCTAGCTACAGGATTTTTGCAAGGATCGATTGAACCATCCGCGTTCGGTATGCGTCCGTAACGCGCGATTATTCTCGGACTCAACCAACTTCCAGTTGTAGGGCGAATATCGTAAACTACTTTGTCAAATCCCGCTTGATAATCGCTGGGAATTATAGCAGGAGGAGTTGGTGGAGGACATGAAGTAGGAATATTGTCGATCGGAATTTCTAGATATAAAGCAATTGTGCCATAACTACCTAGCTTTGCTTTAATACCAGCGTCTTCTACAATTTTTTCCAGAGTTGTAGTAGAGCTATCTGCAACTTCAGTTTCAAGCCGATTTATTCTGCTTGCCATTCTAATTTCATGACTCATGAAATCGAACGCACGATTGAGATCGATTTGTCTTTCTGTTCTGGCTTCTGCTTTATTATCAAAAGATGTAATTGTGACCAGGGCAAATCCTGCAATGACAATTACCATTGTACTAATTAGGACTGCAATTAGTAACTCTACAAGTGTAAATCCTCTAGAAAACTTAGAAGTATGAAATCGACGATAAATTTGAGCAAAATACTTTTTCATATAACTCTTAGTTAGGATGCAGTACAAATCCCATCGTCAGTAATGTGATTTGCCGCAGTAGAATCACCAGTGTAGTTACCAGCTCTTGTCAATCCTAAAGTATTAGATATAGCCAGACATTTTTGATCTTGAATGGAGCTACGAGCAACAGAAAAGATCAATTTTCCACTCGGATCGACTGGAGGAGGAGGGTTTCTAGAACTGAGAACTGTAAATTCTGCTGTGCCTAAAATACCAAAAGTAATTTTGATGGGATTTCCTGTTACTTGACTAATATTTGTTATTAGTTGAACTCGCTCTGATAAATTGCGATCGCCCGTAACACCACAATTTGCGGTAATTTGTACTGGTGTAGTCGATAACATCAACATAACATCGCAAGGCTGACTTTTACGGATAGCTTGTCTTTGGGCTTCTTGCAAAATCCCTCTGACTTCAACTACTGCTTGATTCAATTTGACGCGATCTAAAGAACCAGCAAAGCTAGGAACTGCGATCGCGGCTAGAATACCAATAATGACAACTATTATTGATATCTCTATTAAAGAAAAACCTTTGTTTTGATTATTTTTACGGACACTTAAGCGACGCATCAGGAATTACCTCAGTTGAAAGCGTTGCGATTGGGGAATTACTGTCTGCTGGTGTGACATTATAAGTTAGCTGAAGTAATTTATAAGCATAAGTAGGATTATCGTAAATAGCAGTTCGAGTCAGAGTGAAACTTTTTCCTGCTAAAGTTTTAGAAACAGATGTTGTGGTAGATGGTGCTGATGGAGGTGGTGACGTTGGAGTGCCAAGTATACTATGTAGTAATCCCGCAGCAAAGCCGTCAGCAGAAGTAGTGGCGTTACATCTATTGGAATAAGGAAAAGTATTAATTTCGTATTCTTTAGCTTGATTTTTAACGAATTCTAAATCCTTCTGAATCCAAGTGATTGCTTCCTGACGTTGTTCGGCGCGTACTTTAAAAATAATCGCTAATAAAAGCGCTTGCATTGCTACAGCAAGAAATACACTAACTATAAGTATGGATATTAATACCTCAAAAAGAGTAAATCCTTTATCTTGTAGCGGCAATTTCTGTAGATGCATCGATCGCGCCATGTTGAAAGTTTTATAATTGAATCGCTGCTAATTTATTTGATAGTATGATGCGATTACTAATGAGCTATTGCACTAACTATATATAGCAATCCTATTTGATTAATGAACGTGGAGCAGGCTAGAAGCTTACTTTACAAATCATTTAAAACTACTATATAAAAAGCAATTTTATTCATAAAAATCCTGTGTTGGTGAAATAAAAACGATATTTTATCTGTTAGGCAAACTAAAAATCATATCTAGTTTGCCCTACTCTATACTGACTTATTGCCGTAGAATCACGGTAATCTTAATGAATATTATTGCTGGGTTTTCAGTAAATTTACGGTGAATTGAATGAGGGAAATTGATGCGATCGCAAAGTACTAAAAAAATCAAAATTTCCAACTCTACAGCTTATATCGCTGCCACTTCTGAATCGAGCCGATTTTATTAATAGTATATAGGTTAAAGCTATTAGCTAAGTCTGATAAACTGAGAACGTCATCTGGTACATTAATGCCAGTATTGCTAGTATTAGTGTTTTGAAGATCTTCAGCCCACACAACTCCATCAAAATTACTATTCCCAGGACTCTCACAACCGTCACCTGAAGTTTCTAGTTTAAAATCTGCATCCCGATTGTAAAGAAAAGCATTTTGAATACAAGCAGTGTTGTAAAGATAGGCAGACTGCGGCGTTCCCGAACCACTGTATAAAATAATAATTCGTAAATCTCCAACTCTGGGCAGTTGTCCATCAGTGCGAATATTACGAATTTTAGAATTTCCTCGCAAATGAAATCCTTCTTTATCTAAATACGAACCTTTCACATAAAGATAAACTGGACCAGCAGTTGTATCAATATCAATTATTTTGTCAGTAATATCAATTTTATTAGTTTGATAATGAGTAATTTGTCCGCTAGTACCAGTAAGTGGAAGCGACAGCAATGAAAACCTGGGATCTGTGATGTCTCCTAAATCCGTACCTTGCGCAGTGAACGGAAAGTTGAGTTGCAGCTTACAAGCGAAAATTGTGCCATCAATACTAGTATCTGTGGTATCTGATGCCGAACCGATAGCAGCGAGATATTGAGATCTATTTGTACCACCTTTTATGGCATATCCATTCAGATTAGAACTATTAAAAGCAGTCACAGGATCGAAGTAGATATTAGCATTCTTACCTGCAATTCTACGTGCCTGTATTTCAATGCGATCGAGGTCGAAAGTAGTATGAGTGCTAATAGCACCAGGAAAATTTTGAATTGTTACATTAATTGCTACTGTGACTGCAAGGTGAGCGATAGAACTATCATTCTGACCAGATATCAAGAAAGTTCCTGTTTGCTTTAAACTATCGTAACGATATGCCAACAACTGAAATTGACCATTACCAATATTGTTAGAACTAGTCAGTGTAGTTACATTAGGAGATACTGACGGTAAACAAGGAAAAGTCATTGGAGTTATCCATTCATTAATAGCAATTGTGGTGTCGTCGCTCGTTTTAGGAATACCGTCGGCTCCCAGATAATTTTTTCCCGTTTTTGGGTCGATTGGATCGTAATTTCGAGTTAGTAAAACTGCGTTTTCTGGTTTAGTCATGAGAGCTAGAATTCTAGCAACACCTCCTTCAGCCACAGCTAAACTATCTCCGGTTTGAGTGCGGGTAGATGCGATCGCTTCGTTACGAGAAGCACGAAAAATTAGGGTAATCGCAATTGCCATCACGATCAAACCCATACTGAGAGCAAGAACTATAGTAAACCCTCGCTCTTGAGATCGTTTTAGTGCTAAAAGTTTAATTAGAAAGGTTTGTAACGACAAGGTTTTTCCTAGTTTGCATTGAACTTAAGATCTAGTTTGCCCTGAAGTACAGTAATTTATTGCCGCACGATCGCGGCAATTATGCTGAAGATTTCACAAATACGTTTGTGTAGTTTTACTGAGAAAAAT